>NZ_CP019781.1:300000-600000 GCF_002022505.1 Bartonella sp. WD16.2 | reverse complement strand
TTATTGGAGTACAACAGCACTTAGTGCTCTGTGGACAACAGGGGGTGCTTTTATTGCTCATAAATTAGCTCCTGCTGGACTAAATTCTTTAGCCAATATTACTGCTTTTATTACGTCACCTACTGGGCTAGTCGTAACTGCAGGAACTATAATTCCTATTCTCATGTCTTGGGGTTTTGCTCAGTTAACAAAACGTTCAACTGAATTACGCAATATTGCTGTTCTTATAACACATGCAGCACAACACCTTAATAAACCGCAACACATATCTGAAAAGCAAGCTATTGCTATAGGAGAAACCATTCGTAAAGAAGTAGCTGCAATGAACGAAGGAATCGAGCGCACTCTTGGACGTGCTGTTGAACTTGAAGCTATTATACAAAGTGAAGTTCATAATCTCGAACAGGCTTATGCAGAAAATGAATCGCGAATTCACAAATTAATAGAAGAATTAAATAATGAACGTACAGCAATTTTGAATCATGCTAACCGCGTACAATCAACAATTAAAGGAACACAAAAACAGTTGAGTGATGAATTTGATTTAGTTGCATCCAAAATTTCAACTAATATTGATAAACTCACGCAAACTCTTTCTCAAACTTTAGAAAAACAAGGCGAAGATCTTGTTACGAAACTTTCCTATGCAGGAGATGATATAACAAAACAGCTCGTTGAAAAATTTAACGAAACAACAGTACACATTCAGCAAAAGAACACAGAATTTTTCGATGAATTAGGAAAAAACTTTGATAGTTTCTCAGAACGCTTTGATAATAATGAAAAGCAATTAGAAAAAACTTTTAATGAAACAAGTGTTAAAGCTGAAATGCATATCGCTAAAATTGCGGAAAACATACAGGCTGCAACAGATCAAACTCTCTCCAGTATTGATGAAAAATTTAAAACTGTTGATACAGTAATTATTGATCGTCATAATCAATCATTGCAAAATTTGGATGAAAAAATCATACAGCTTGACGAACAAGCTTATAAAATCTCTTCTACATTCGATAATATCACCGCAGAAGCACTTGAAGCTTTTGAAAACCGTTTAGCAAATGTTGATTTGTCTCTCAAAGAGCATGGTGATTCTATCATCGAATCCTTTATTTCCCGTAGTCAAACCTTAGAAGATAACGTTGAAAAACTTAGTGGATTTTTGGAAGCTCACACCTTGCAAATTAGTGCAAATCTTCAAGAAAGAACTGCTGATATTGCCAATGTATTTACAAACGGTCATGATAATGTTCTTTCTGCAATCGATGAAAGCAAAAAACTTTTGAGAGAAGAAATCCAAAATGTTGATGATGCAATTGTTGATATTATAAAGGAACGTTCACAAGACTTTAAATTACAAATTGCTGATCAAAGAGATATAATGGAAAATATGCTCACCAGCGAAAAGGATAAGATTGCTGATACATTGAGAAATCAAATTGATGAATTAACCCAAAATGTTTCATCGATTGAAAAAACTTTAACTGATAATATTCAAATTATTGATCAGCGCGCGGAAAATCACCTGGCCGCTATAGCTCATTGCACAGAAAAACTACAAGAAACCATTACTCAAAGCTGCCAAACAACTCAAGATGCCTTAGAAACGCAAGCTAAAAATATTGATATACGTGCTGAAGCTTTGCGTGATTCTTTGGCTACCAATAGTTTTTCTCTTAACGAAGTTCTTGCAGATCAAACTCGCACGATCGAGCAACGTATGGAAGCAATCCATCATATCATAGCAAAAAGTGATATACACATTGATACAGCCTTAAAACAGCAAATGGACTTGGTTGAAAATGTTATTGATAGTAACAACAAAACCATCACCGAAGCTGTTCAAAACCACGTCAAAAACCTTGAAAATCATACCGAAACCTTAAAAGATACTCTCTCTCAATCTAATGAGACATTGTTCAAAACCTTTGAAAATCGGATAGAATCGTTCGATGAAAATCTAGAAAATAGAACAGGTCAAATCTTTGAACGCGTAACTACATTAGGAGAGACATTATCCGAGAAAATGGGCCAAATATGTGAAACTATTAAAGAACAAACATCTGTATTTGAGGAACGCTCTGACACCTTAAAAACATCTATTGCTTTTAATAATGAGCATACCCAAGCAATCCAACAAGCGTTGGAAACAAGCGTAGATAATATATGCGATACATTAGAGAATTCCGTTAATACGGTCACAGGTAGTTTACATGACAAGGTTATGGAAGCATCTGATATTCTTACCTCTACAAGTGCACAAATGCTTTCATCGTTAGATGATGAAGCAAATAAAGCACAAGAAAAACTCGTTAACGCTTCTCAACAAGCGGCATTAATAATGGCCGATCAAGTAGAAAAAACAGAAACCTCTATCCTTTCTGCCGGTAATCAGTTTGTTTCATCTGTTGCTGATGTTACTACGAAAGCAGAAAATATTATTTTTGAATCTGGTAATCGTATTGTCTCAAATGTTGAACAAACAATTCATAATACCAGTGAAAAAATTCTCTCTGTTTTAGAAGAACAGACAGCTTATACTGCAGAAGCCGTTACAATAGCAGGCAACAATGCACAAACATTGTTTAATGAAGCAATTCATTCTTCAACAACAGCTATTGAACAATTGCTTAATGAGCGCTCCAACGTTCTTTATCAATCCATGCAGGAGCTCGAAAATAATTTAGGATATCGGCTGTCTGATGTAAGCAATCGTTTAGAAGAAGCAAATAATCAAACAATTTCTCAAGTTTCAGGGTATGTTGAACACTTAACAGAATTAACAGATTATTTAAATCAAACTACGCAAAATACAACTGAATCATTTGGTAATTTAACGCAGCATATCAGTGAACAACTTGCTCTCTCAACACAAGATGCTGAACAAAGAATTTTCGCACAAAATGAAGGCTGGATAAATACTTTTACACAGACAAATTCTGAAACTATTCAAACCATGGCTACTATGAAAAAAGATCTTATCAATAGTGTCTCGGCAATCCTTGAGCAGTTGAATCAATCAATTTATAATATCCACGAAAATAGTAATATTTTGATATCAACAGTCCAAAACATTGACACTCAATTTAATAAAACAACAAATAACTTCTTCCAAAACACCAATCAAGCAGTAGAACACTTATCAACTTCAGGTCAAATACTCAATAATAATGTGGAGTCTCTACAAAAGTTTATGCAAAATATATTTGATAAAATTAGTCATATAACAACAAATTTCAGTGAACATGCTCAAACACTTTCTGACGCCATTCATATGCTTGGACAATCAGAAAATACACTAAATGTGACACTTGAAGAAAAGCAAAATGCGCTATCTACACTGAGCAATACTCTTGTTTCAAAGTCTAATGAGATTAATCAACTTATCAAACATTATGAAGATACTCTCAGTTTAGCATTTAAACACACTGATGAAAATGCACGTAATTCTACGCAATTACTGGAACAGACACTTAATCAACTTATTGATGAAGTTTCAACACGTTTTTCAGGAGCTGCAGAAGATATACGCAAATCAGCTAGTGAGATTCGTTTAGAACTTTCAAAAGTTAATAACGATATTAATGAGAATATTCAAAAACTACCAGCACAAACAAAAGAAACAATACAAACAGTCCGTCACACTTTGAATGAACAAATTACAGCGTTAAAAGACTTGACAGATGTCATACAAAATAATGACAAAAATAGTGCAAAAGAAGATCGATTGATATCAGCCATGACTACATCATTAATGTCAAATGGAGCCGATAGTACTTCTTCCGAAACTACAAAAAAGATAGTGCCACCAAAGCCCATTTGGTCGCAAAAACATAATAAATCAAATCAAAGCAGATGGGTATCAGACCTGTTGGCAAGAGCTTCGTGTGAAAAAACGCAGCCTGAAAGTGCTGATAACAGTTCAATTTCTTCATCAGTACAGACAAAATCACATCCTGCAGGTGGATCACTTAATTCATTAGCAACAACTATTTTACAAGCTATTAATCATAATGCCATTGTTGAGTTATGGAATCATTATCGGCGTGGACAAAAAAATATCATAACTGAGCAGCTTTATACCTCGAACGGGAAAATGATATTTGAAATGATTAAGCAGAAATATACAAGTGATATTAATTTTAAAGACTCGATCAATCGATATATTACAGATTTCGAAAAATTATTACGTGATGTATCCAATAATTCTGGAAATACCCGTGCAGCACGACAATATTTAATATCAGATACCGGGAAAGTTTACACTATGCTTGCCCATGCAAGCGGACGAATTCAATAAAACTAATAAAAAAGGGAAAAAGAATAACTTTTTCCCTTTTTCTTTCTTAATTTACATTAATCAATCATCATCATGATGAGTCTATGCAATATTATGAACAATACCAATAAGTTTTAACCATAGAAGTAGCTAACTTTTACACCGCATCAATTATAAGCAGCAGTTCCTTCATCATTTCAACTTGCCAATATTCTTTTTTAAGCATACTTAGTTAGTAAAAAGCATAAATGTTGTTTTAAAATCTTGTTACTCGCTTATAAAAGAAACATACTTCATGGAGTTAGGATTAAAGAAACCACGAGCTACCGTTTATGCTTAAGCAGGAAACAAGGAAAAATATGTATATGTGTACATGTTATTAGAATAAGAAGATATGATCATAAATGAATACCATTAACATACCTTAAAAATAATAGCATAAACTATCGTTAATCTAATATAGAAATTGTGCACGTTATTTACAAACATAATGGACAAAAGAAGAACAAAGCATATCCACTCCTAACACATTTACTTTGAATCCTTGTTAGTTAATAACGACAATCTACATGTTGCGAATTGGAAATTAAAAATACGAAGAACTTATGACAAATCTCATCCAAAATGCAATCGCTCTTATAAGGAATTATAAAAGTAATGTTAAATTATGTTATCTTACAAATGGTTAAACTTATTCATAATATCTTCACATCCCTCTACACATCAATCATAAATTTAGGTCTTTTTTCTAAGCACACACATTAGACTTGCATCATTTCTCGTAAGCATTAAAAAAACTAATTTATAACGTAACCATCAACGCTATCTTATCAGAGCTTTTTCAAACTGATCGATTGTTGTAAAATTTTTAAGGAGGCAAAAATAATAATGTTAATATTAATGAAATTATCAATTAACACAAATAAATTAATTTGGTGTATTAGTTTGAAAATTCAAAAGAATTTGTGCACATTTATACCTTTTTATATTTAGAAAAATCGGATTTTTTAACGGGCATAATCTCATTGTAAATGGCAATGTCCCTATAAACATATATTAACTTGGATATCACAAAAATGTCTACAAAATCAAATAATAATGTCAGTTCACATCAAACTGAACTTGATAGTGCAGCGCTTTTTTACCACCAATATCCAAAGCCTGGAAAACTAAAAATACAAGCAACAAAACCACTTGGTAATCAACGTGATCTAGCACTTGCTTATTCTCCAGGTGTTGCTGCACCATGTCTTGCAATTCATAAAGATCCAAACCTAGCAGCTCAATACACTTCCCGTTCCAATTTAGTGGCTGTTATATCAAATGGAACGGCTGTTTTAGGATTAGGAAACATTGGCCCGCTTGCTTCTAAACCTGTCATGGAAGGAAAAGCTGTTTTATTTAAAAAGTTTGCAAACATTGACGTTTTTGATATCGAACTTGATGCACCTGATATTGCACAAATGGTAGAAATCGTATCTGCATTGGAGCCGACATTTAGTGGTATCAATCTTGAAGATATTAAAGCTCCTGAATGCTTTGAAATCGAAGAGAAACTTCGTGCTAAAATGAATATTCCAGTCTTCCATGATGACCAACACGGAACTGCTATTATTGTTTCTGCTGCTGTATTAAATGGATTACATCTTGCTGGTAAAAAAATTGAAGATGTAAAAATAGTTACCTCAGGTGCAGGTGCTGCTGCATTGGCTTGTCTTAATCTTTTAGTTCATCTTGGAGCAAAAGTTGAAAATATTTGGCTTAGTGACTTAGACGGTGTTGTTTATAAAGGCCGCAAAACACTTATGGATCGTTGGAAAATTAACTACGCGCAAAAAACTGATGCACGAACTTTATCTGAGATTATTGATAATGCAGACATTTTTTTAGGTGTTTCAGCAGGTGGTGTTTTAAAACCTGAATATCTCAAAAAAATGGCCAAAAAACCTTTAATTTTAGCACTCGCTAATCCAACACCGGAGATTATGCCAGAAGAAGTGCGTACTGTGCGACCAGATGCAATGATCTGCACAGGACGTTCTGATTATCCCAATCAAGTCAATAACGTTCTTTGTTTTCCTTATATCTTCCGTGGCGCATTAGATGTTGGTGCCACCGCAATCAATGAAGAAATGAAAATAGCTGCAGTTCACGCTATTGCTTCCCTTACTCGTGAAGAATCTTCAGATGTTGCAGCACGTGCCTATTCAAAAGAAACACCTAATTTTGGCCCAGATTATCTTATCCCCTTCCCTTTTGATCCACGCTTAATACTGCGTATCGCCCCTGCCGTTGCCAAAGCAGCAATGAAAACCGGTGTAGCAATTCGGCCAATTAAAGATATTACTGCTTATCATGACAGTCTCAACCGCTTTGTATACCGTTCTGGTCTAACGATGAAACCTGTTTTTGCTGCTGCAAAAACAGCAAAACGCAAACGTGTAATTTATGCCAATGGTGAAGATGAACGTGTACTTCGTGCAGCACAGATTGTTCTTGAAGAACAAACTGCAATTCCTCTTCTCATTGGCCGTCCACATGTAGTGGAATCTAGATTAAAACGCTTTGGCTTAAAAATTCGTCCCGGCGTAGATTTTGAGCTCACAAATCCAGAAGATGATCCACGTTTTCGTGATTATGTTAATTTACTACTTGGTTATACAGGTAGATGTGGTGTATCACCTGAAGTTGCGAAAACAATTGTAAGAACATCAACAACAGCTATTGCTGCTCTTGCGGTTATGCGTGAAGAAGCTGATGCAATGATTTGCGGTTTAGAAGGACGTTTTGAACGTAATCTTCAATTAATCGAGCAAATTATTGGACTTGATTCTAATGTTAGTCGTTTTTCTTCTGTCAGTTTACTTATCTCTCCCCATAGCACTCTTTTTCTAACGGATACTTACGTTAATGAAAATCCCTCTGCAGAAGAAATAGTGGAAATGACAGTTTTAGCAGCACAAGAAGTTGAAGCTTTTGGTATAATACCCAAAGTAGCATTATTATCGCATTCAAATTTTGGTTCCAAAAACACAGAAAGTGCGCGTAAAATGCGCCGTGCTGCTGAAATTTTGGCAGAGTTATATCCAGACTTGGAATCAGATGGGGAAATGCACGGTGATTCTGCACTTTCTCAAATTTTTCGTGATCGTGTTTTTCCTGATTCACGTCTTAAGGGTGAAGCTAATTTGCTTGTTTTTCCAACACTTGATGCAGCCAATATCACACTTAATATTGTAAAAAATCTAACAGATTCACTCCATGTAGGCCCTATTTTAATTGGGGCAGCACGTCCTGTACATATTCTCACACCTTCAGTGACTTCACGAGGAGTGGTTAATATGACAGCACTGGCAGTGCTTGCTGCAAATAGAAAAAAAACTCATAACAAGGCAAATAAAAATAAGTAATACTTATTACGATAAAATTTAGCGTTTTTCCTTGTAAACAATCAAAAAGAGATACTTAATCCATTGCAAATTCACTTTTCATCTTGAAAAGACAATTGCATTTTGGATTAAGTCTTTTTTTTTAGGTAAAAAAAGCTAGATAGAGTTATATTTGAGATGTTATGAAGCTATCAACCTATAATAAGGAATTATACATTGCCCTCTACTTTTGATAAAGTTGCTGATGTTATTGCTGAAATCAGCGAAATCGATCGCAGCGTGATTACGCTTGAAAGTCATACAATTGATGATTTAGGAATCGACAGTCTGGATTTTCTTGATATCGTTTTTGCTCTTGATAAAGCTTTCGGAATTAAAATTCCACTAGAACAGTGGACTCAAGAAATTAATGAAGGTGTAGTCGCAACCGAAGAATATTTTGTTCTTAAAAACCTTTGTGCAAAAATTGATGAACTCATTGCCTTAAAAAAGGCTAATTGATTTCTTTCATCATGCAGGATCAATCTGTATTCATTACCGGTATAGGATTAATAAGCTCTTTAGGTGAAGGGGTTGATTGCCATTGGGAAAAATTGAACGACCCTACAATCACACCAAATCTAGATTGTACGAGCTTTTCACCCTACACTGTCCATAAATTAACCGAAATCGATTGGAATTTACAAATTCCAAAACGTAGTGACCAACGACAAATGGAAACATGGCAGCGTCTTGGTACCTATGCGGCTGGCCTTGCTCTTGAGGATGCGGGAATAAAAAACAATAAACAGTTAACATCAACAATGGATATGATCGTTGCAGCCAGTGGAGGTGAACGTGATATTGCTGTTGATACACAAATTCTTGCTAAAGCACGCATAACAAATGATTATGCTTCTATGCTTAATTCTGTCCTTTTAACTGAACTTCGCCCAACTTTATTTTTAGCACAACTATCCAATCTTTTAGCCGGCAATATTTCAATTGTTCACAAAGTAACAGGTTCTTCTCGTACATTTATGGGTGAAGAAGGTAGTGGACTTTCTGCTGTGCAGGTAGCTGTTGCCCGAATTCGATCAGGACAGAGCACACATGTTTTAGTAGGTAGCTCCTATAATGCTCAAAGCTATGATATGTTATTAGCCTATGGGCTTGGAGGCCTTTTAGCACGCGATGGATGGTCGCCAGTTTGGGAGCGTAAAAATTCCCTTGGTAGTGAAATAATAACCGGCTCTGCAGGTATTTTTTTAGTGCTTGAAAATGGTGAGCAAGCAAAAAAACGCAATGCCCGTGTTTATGCTGAAATCAGCCAAATCATCACAGATCAAACAAATAGGACAAAAATTCCACTTAAAGATACAATTGTTACAATGTTAAAAACAATAAAGGCTAAATCTATTTTTACAATTTCAGGTGCTTCAGGATCTCATGAAGTAACAAAAGCAGAGCAAAATGCGCTTGATGCTGCTAATATACCTTACCGTGGTATAACAACATTATTTGGTTACTTGCGAGAAGCGCAATTTCCTTTAGCACTCGCATTAGCTGCTATCGCTGTTGAGAAAAAGCTTAGCTTTCCAACACTGAGCGCTCATGAAAAACCATTTTCTGGAGAAATACGTGAAGCATTAGCCACTACAGTTGGTATAAAAAGAGCTGAAGGTATAATACACTTAGCTGCTGTCTAAAAGGAATTTCTATGACAGAATATAACGATCATTTCGGACGTCCACTTATAGCAATAACTGGAGCAGGCGTTGTAACATCACTGGGGCAAGGTAAACAAGAAAACTGGCAAAAGTTAATCAATGGCATTAGTGGTATTCATAAAATAACACGCTTTCCCGTTGAAGGATTAAATACAATTATTGCAGGAACTGTTGATTTTCTTCAAGAAAGTACAATTGGAGCTTCAGCTCTTTCTGAAAAACTAGCACATCTTGCAGCAGAAGAAGCTCTAGAGCAAGCCAATCTTGATAAAACAAATTTCAATGGACCATTATTCTTAGCAGCTCCCCCTGTCGAACTTGAGTGGAAAGCTCGTTTTGCTCTTGATCAAGAAGAGACATCCAATAATGAACCTTCTTATGCGCATCTTCTTGAAGTCTGTAGCCGTAAACCCCAGCACACACTTTTTGAAACAACGCAATTTGGGGCAATTGCAGAAAAGCTTCAAAAAACATTTGGGACAAAGGGACTTCCTGTCACACTTTCAACCGCTTGTGCATCTGGTGCAACAGCAATTCAATTAGGTGTAGAATCTATTCGACGAGGAGAAACAGATCGCGCACTCATCATCGCTACAGATGGCTCAGTTTCAGCAGAATCTCTTATTCGTTTTTCTTTATTATCTGCTCTTTCAACCCATAATGATCCCGCAGAAAAGGCGTCAAAACCATTTAGTCGTGACCGAAACGGTTTTGTCATGGCAGAAGGATCGGGTGCTCTTATTCTTGAATCTCTTGAGAGTGCTTTAAATCGTAGGGCAAAAGTTCTGGGAATTTTAGCAGGTTGTGGAGAAACAGCAGATGATTTTCACCGTACTCGTTCAAAACCCGATGCATCACCAGCAACTGAAGCAGTTCGTAAAGCCTTAGCTGATTCACAAATAACAATTAATGAAATTGATTATATCAATGCACATGGAACTTCCACACCTGAAAATGAAAAAATGGAATATCTAGCACTATCAACAGTATTTGGCGATATTTTAGAACATATTCCCGTTTCTTCCAATAAATCAATGATTGGACACACTTTAACTGCTGCTGGCACTATAGAAGCTGTCTTTTCACTTTTAACTATCCAATCGGGAATACTTCCTCCTACAATCAATTATGATGATCCAGACCCTACTATCCCTTTGGATGTCGTTCCTAATTATAGCCGTAAAGCTTGCGTCAACACGGTTTTATCTAATTCATTTGGCTTTGGCGGTCAAAATACTAGCCTTGTTATTACAGCATATAAAGAGTAATCCTTTAATGATTAAATTTCCTAAGCCCTAATCTTAAGCAATAATATATAGAGAATAATGATGCGTGCACTGCAACTACTCAATGAGCGTCAACTCGAGATCACTAATATTGCCCCACCACCACCGCCTAGCCCTGGTGAAGTAACAGTCCGTATAAAGGCCATTGCCCTTAATCATATTGATGTATGGGGATGGCGTGGTATGGCCTTTGCTAAAAGAAAAATGCCACTCACTATAGGTGCAGAAGCTTCTGGTGAGATTATTCAACTGGGAAATGGTGTTGAAAATCTACAACCTGGGCAAATTGTTTCAATTTATGGTGCACAAACTTGCGGCTTGTGCAAAGCCTGTCGTGAAGGACGTGACAATCTTTGCAGTGATGTAAAAGGTGTTTATGGTTTTCATCTTGATGGCTTTGCTTGTGAACTTGTTAATCTTCCAGCACGTCTATTGGTACCAGCTCCACCAGAATGTGACACAATAAAAGCAGCTGTTGCTCCTATTACTTTTGGTACTGTAGAGCATATGCTTTTTGATAACGCGAAACTACAAGCTGAAGAAACAATTTTAATACAAGCCGGTGGTTCTGGTATTGGTTCAGCAGCCATCCAGATTGCAAAAGCTATGGGGTGCACAGTCATTACCACTGTTGGTTCAGATAATAAAATTACAAAAGCACAATCCCTTGGAGCGGATTACGTAATTAATTACCGTAAAGATCGTTTTGAAGGTGTGGTCCGCAAAATAACTCAAAAAAAAGGCGTTGATGTTGTTTTTGAACATGTGGGTACCGATACATGGACAGGTTCTATATTGTGTATGAAACGGGGAGCTCGTTTAGTAACTTGTGGTTCAACTTCTGGTGTTTCAGCACCTATGAATTTAATGCAACTATTTCAGCAACAACTTAAAATATTTGGTTCATTTGGCTGTCGTATGGAAAATATGGCAAATGCTATGCAAAAAATGGCACAAGGAATTGTGTCTCCTATCATTGATACAATTGTCGATTTTGATAAAATCGATACAGCTTTAAAACGGATGGAAAACCGTGATGTTTTTGGTAAAATTATCCTCAAAATTGACTAAATTACAATAAAGTATTTTATAAAAATTTCAATGTATCGTATTAAAATCATTATTAAAAAGTCTGTAAACTGGTTGTGGGCACATTTGCTTATTGCTTTTTTGGCTGTTTTACGGCATCTTCCTATTAATATTGGATTTTCTTTTATTTCTTGGTTAGCAAAAACATTTGGTCCTCTTGTATCTCGTCATCAGATCGCACTTGCAAACCTTAGAGCTGCATATCCAGAAAAAACGGAACAAGAATTACATGCAATTGCACTAGAAATGTGGGAAAATATGGGGCGACTTCTCGTCGAATATATTTTTCTCGATAAAATTTTTGATTTTGATCCAAATGCCAGCCAACCTGGTTTAATTGAAGTCAGTGGAGCTGAAATATTTCAACGATTAAAAAATGAAAAAAAGCCTCATATTTTTTTCACAGCCCATACTGGAAACTTTGAGCTTCTTCCTATATGTGCACAAAGCTTTAATCTTAATGTTACAGTGTTATTTAGACCACCCAATAACCCTTATATTGCAGATCAAGTTTTGAAAACTCGACAAAATTCTATGGGACATCTTGTACCATCTGTAGCACATGTAACTTGGATATTAGCAGAAAAATTAGCAAAAAATGAAAATGTTGGTATGCTTGTTGATCAAAAATTTCGTCGAGGCATTCCTAGTACATTTTTTAACCGACCGCTTAAAACTAATCCCTTAATCATAAAGCTCGCCCGGCAATATAATTGTGATATTTATCCAGCACGTTGTATTCGATTAGCTGGAGGACGTTATCGTTTGGAGTTATATGAGCGTATGGAACTTCCACTTGATGACAAAAATGAAATTGACATAAATGCCTCTGTGCAAAAATTAAATGATACTGTTGAAACTTGGGTGCGTGAATATCCCGGACAATGGATGTGGTTTCATAAACGCTGGGGTGAATAATATATCTATATAAAAGAGACAGCAATGTTAGCATCAAAAGATATTAATGACCTTATTACAATTATTACGATATTACGAAATCGTGATAGTGGTTGTGCTTGGGATATAAAACAAACTTTTGAATCCATCATACCTTATACAATCGAAGAAGTTTATGAAGTTATTGATGCCATTGAGCGAGGTAACCGGATAGATCTTTGCGATGAATTGGGGGACCTTCTTTTACAGATAGTCTATTATGCTGCGATTGCTAAGGAAGAAGGTAGTTTTTCTTTTGATGATATTGTTTATGCTATTACCTCAAAAATAATTCGCCGTCATCCTCACGTTTTTGGAAATGCAAAACAAAGAAACTTAGATTTTCCGGAGGATACATGGGAACGTATCAAAAAAATAGAAAAAGCTGAACGGAAACAACGGCTCAAAGAAGCAGATTTACCAGACGATACACCAACAGGCTATCTTGCACAAGTAAAGTCGACTCAACCAGCAGATCGAGAAGCGCTCGCTTTACAAAATATGGCTGCTAAAGTGGGCTTTGATTGGCGTAAAAAAGACAAAGTCTTCAAAAAATAAAAGAAGAGTTCAATGAACTTAAAGAAGCAATTAAGATTGATAAAGCTTTAGAAATAGAAGAAGAATTCGGTGATCTTTATTTTGCCATACTTAATCTTGCACGCCATTTGAATATTGACCCCCAAAAAGCATTAAAAAAAACAAATATAAAATTTAGAAATCGCTTCACCTATATCGAAGAAAGTCTATCAAATCAGTCAAAAAAATTAGTTGACGTATCTTTAAAAGAAATGGAAGCTCTTTGGAATGAAGCTAAAAATACACAATAAAAAAACTAACTACAATCTTGCTTTACTAAACACAATCTCACAAAACTCAATGAGTTTCATATATTTCATTCAATTTATTTTGTGAAGCAGGATGAATTTCTACTGATTCACCACACCCGCATGCTGAAATTTGATTGGGATTGTTGAATATAAAACCAGAACGAAGTGTGGTTACTTCATAATCTATCTGTGTCCCTAATAAAAATAATATTGCATCGCGCGCAATAAAAACACGAGCACCATTAATTTCAACAACGTCCGCATCGTGCATTTCTTCTTCTGCGAGAGTAATTGTATATTCCATTCCCGCACAGCCACCTTTTTTGATACCTATAAGAATACCACACGCATTTTTTGTTTTCATAATATCTTTAATGCGATCTATTGCGATTTCTGTCAAACTTATTACCGAATGTCCCATCGGTTCACTCTTCCCTTACCAAACAAGCGTTTTTAATGACTTTATCTACGATAATTTTATTTTTTGATATATTAAAAACGAAATAATAAGACATAAATTGGAACATTTAACCCTTTTTGTAAACTTGAGTTTTGATTGCTCATTTCAAATTCACTCCAAAATAATGAAGTACTAAGTTTCATTTTTACCTTTAAAGATTTTTTTAAAATAGAAAAAGGACATTTCATTAGATTTTATTCTGTTTATTTTTTCTCTTGCCTTTAAAGAGACAGTCGTTTAGTCGTTTTGGGCAGTTCGGAGCGTAGCGTAGCCTGGTAGCGCACTTGACTGGGGGTCAAGGGGTCGTGGGTTCGAATCCCGCCGCTCCGACCATTTTATATTCTATTCAAAAAATGAGAAATATACATTTTTAAAAATTAGAATAATTTTTCTGATACCTATTTTAGTATACACAATAAACACACTTATTCTAATCTAATATCTTGCTGACTCACCATACATTCTATTGAACTATCAAAAAAAAATTGTTGCTCATATAAATAGCTATCAGAAGTAAGTTTATACTATCTCTCATACAGTTACTAATTGATCTACAGAAATCATCTTATCTTTACTACATTTAAGCTATTTCTATTAGCTTGTATAATTGAAAATAATGCTATTATTCACAATCATTATTTACACAACAAACTTTCAATTAAACAGCCTTTTCATCAGTATAAAACAAAAAAACGCGAGACTTTCGCCTCGCGTTCTGAATATTTAAAATTATAATTTATTCCGTTGTTTCAACTTCTAAACTCGCTTTATGCATATTATGACCATTGCTATTTTTAGCAACAGATGGCGACGCTTGTTGTACAACTATCTTCTTCGGTTTTAATTCAGCTGGCATTTCTCTTTTAAGCTGAATATGAAGAAGACCATCTCTTAATTCTGCTCCTATGACCTTAACATGATCAGCTAAATGAAAACGCCTTTCAAAAGCACGCGAAGCAATTCCTCTGTAAAGAAATTCTCGCCCTTCGTTATCATTTTCAGGTATTTTCTCACCTTTAATGGTTAGCTGGTTACAATGCGTTTCAATATCGATTTCATTTAAAGAAAAACCAGCAACAGCCATAGAAATCCGATAAGAATCCTCACTTAAACGCTCAATATTATATGGTGGATAAGAGGAAACATCATCCGGTTGTGTTCTGGAATCAAACCAGTTTAAAAGATGATCAAAACCTACTGTTGAACGATAGAACGGTGAAAAATCTACTTGACGCATAATTGCCCTCCTTTAGAGCGACTATAATTAATTACAAAGTCTCCAAATGGCAGACTTCTTTACAAACCAACAATCCCATCATGGCGATTGTGATATTTATTTGGTAATTAATCTTTTCCATTTCAACTCTTTTGTATTTTCATTGGTAAAAGAGAGCAAAAATAAGATAACTGTTTCCTATTCTTTCATCACAATTATAATCTAGTATTAAGTGCTTTTTCAGTTTTAACACTATGTGATAAGGGAAATATAGCTTTCTGCTTTGATCTAAGAACTTTAGTCAGAAAGTTTCTTATAAAATATATTACCTATTTTCTTCTATCTTTCATATTTTTTTGAATAACCAAAATTCGGTGAGGAAAAAACATATTGGAATTAAATTCATATATCTTACAATTCACATTACTAAAAACAGGTAGCACTGTGACAACTCAAAATACCGTTTTTTATGGCGTTTCAAAATAGAAAATTAATACACTAAACTCTCTTTTATTAGTATTAACAGTTTTTAAAACCGATATATTTATAAAACTTTTAACCTAAATATACCCAAAATGAGAAAAATTTAAAAACAAAACACACAACTAAGAAAATTTAAAACATATAAATGCTTAGTCTTCTTCCAATGTCATATATATTTTAAATTGAATTCAATTTAAAACAACATTATGTATCCTTGACAAATATGCAAGAGTTAACCATTTTGCTATTCATTCTAATTATAAACATTTTACCGCTTTTTTATAAATATTTTATATCGTATACATCAGTATAGTGATAAACTGATAAATGGAGCAATTGGACATAAACATGAAACGAATCTTGCTCGCGGAAGATGATAATGATATGCGCCGTTTTCTAGCAAAAGCACTAAAACGTGCAGGTTATGAAGTTATCGACTTTGATAATGGTGCTAGTGCATATAAACGTTTACAAGAAGAGCCATTTTCTCTTCTACTCACTGATATTGTGATGCCAGAAATGGATGGAATTGAACTAGCACGACGTGCTACTGAAATTGATCCTGATTTACGGGTTATGTTCATTACAGGTTTTGCAGCAGTTGCATTAAATTCAAATAATGATACCCTTCCCGATGCTAAAGTGCTCTCTAAACCGTTTCATTTGCGTGAATTAGTTAGTGAAGTTGAAAAAATACTTATAGCTGCTTAACAGAACATTTTCTGTAAATTATCTGCATTTAACCAAATAAAACATTAAATCAGACATTGACGTTTATAATTCTATATGCAGTATGCGGATATGCACCATTATTGAATGGGCGTGTAGCTCAGCGGGAGAGCACTACGTTGACATCGTAGGGGTCACAGGTTCAATCCCTGTCACGCCCACCAAGCGTTTTTTTGCCCATATAACCTATTGATTTTTTAGTATTTATTTAAGGTTGGGGATAAAATAATAAGGCTAGGAAATAAGATTCTCTCAACACAAACTTGCTTTGTATTATATCACAGTTACAAGATGTAATAGAAAATTTAATAACAGAAAAATTCAAGCTCATATTCCTAATGAAATTCAGGAGGCTGTGAATACTGTCCCAAAATCCACAAATCTTATTATGTCAGATGCAGTGTGCATGTTTTACGACCGACATTGCTAGGAATCGAGCGTTACTACTTGATTTATTCCAACCCATCCCGAAAACATTACAAGTTATTAAAGATGTTAAAGCAAATAGTGCTGAACATACATCATTAAATAGTTTACAAATTAACCCACAACAACAAAACATGTATCTTTAAAAAGTTAAAAATCCCTTGCCCACTTTAATGGAAAAAAGTAAGATTATATTTCCTTAATCTTGTACCAATTTTTGTGCTTTGTTCTAATTTTTTCAAATTAGCTTGTACAGAGAGTGTTTTGTATTTCCAATAAATACATACACAAACAAATAAAAAGCTTTTAAATTTTTCTTTAAAGTGTGTTTCTGTTAATTTAAAATGCATATTCAATTCAAAAGTGATTAGCGTTTTTTTCTATTTTACTGTTCTTCTTTCAATCTCTGTAAGTGAAATTACATTCTCTCGTCTCTCCTATTATTTCAGCGCCTTTTTATGAGTATTTTCAATCGCTTTATGCATATATCAAGCATTGCCAAGTCATATCATCTTTTACTTTTTGACAGTAGAAAACAAATTCTGCACATGTGGGTATAAATACCTTTGACATCTCCTTGACCTAACCAGCGAGAATATTTTCAACGGCTTGTACAAGAGCGTATGCTGAATATCACAATCAAGTACTAATTAATGATTTTCCTTTTTATTTAACGCAATTATCTTAGTATGAAATCAAGAATAATTAAGATACGAAATCTGACTATATTCGTATGAGGAATACAAATTTATAAATAATTATACCCTCTCCTCAATTATTCAAAACGTTTTTTTAAAATTTCACTTAAAGGCTCATTACTAATACATAAAACAACTTTCACATATGCTACACTTACTAATCTTATTAGTAATATAGGATTTCCATAAAGTAGATTTTTCTAGCTACCTAATCACTAAAACTCGGTTTCTCAATGACAATGCGCTTATAATATTTACCGCATTTGTAATGATTATCCACCAAAATAACAAAAATGCTTTGTTATTAATAAATAAAAAATTCAATTTTTATAGATAGCTTTTCTGTTTTTTTATTAAAAAAATTAAGTACGTAAAAGCAAACTACAAGCCAACCAATCCAAACAACTCCTATGATTAAAACTGGTCGTGTATCATTAAAAAAGCATAACAAAAAGAAAATAAAAATCATAAACAAAATAGCAAAAATCGATCCTACTGGCCAAAATGGAATCGGAAATTTTAAATTATGCTGTTCTTTTTTAGGCATTTTAAGTCGCATAAAAATTTGCGAAAGCAAAATCATTCCCCAAACGAAAACTGTCGCAAATGTTGCCATTGCTGCAATGAGAAAAAAAAGTTGATCGTGATAAAAATAGTTAAGAACAACACCAAAAAGAAACATGACAAATATTAGTAAAATAACAAAAATTGGTATACCGTTTTTTGATAGATATTGAAATTTCTTAAATGCATAGCCTTCTTGCGATAGCCCATGAATCATGCGACTAGCACCATACATTTCACTATTAATGGCTGAAACAGCCGCTGTAACAACAACAACGTTAAGAATATTAGCCGCTGATGAAATACCAAGGTTTTCAAAAATTGAAACAAAAGGACTGTCAACAAAACCAATTTTATTCCAAGGATAAAGTATCATTAAAACTGTTAAAGTCATAACGTAAAATAGTAAAATCCGAATCGGAATAGAATTAATTGCCTTTGAAATAATTTTATTAGGATCTTGCGTTTCCATAGCCGCTATTCCAACAATTTCTACCCCACCAAAAGAAAAAACAACGACACTAAAGCAAGCTAAAAAACCAAACCAACCATTGGGAAATATACCACCATTTTGCCATAAATTATGAATAGTGGGTTGCGTGCCCATATTCCAATTAAATACAATAATTGCTACCCCTAAAGCAATCATAACAATAATAGCAATTACTTTGACAAAAGACAGCCAAAATTCTAGCTCACCATATACTTTTACTGCAGTTAAATTAATGGCGGTAATAATAAGTGTAATGCTCAATGTCCAGATCCAAGGAGAAACACTAGGATACCAAAACCCCATATAAGTGGCAAAAACTGTGATATCAGCTAAACCAACAAGAACCACCTCAAAAACATATGTCCACCCTGTTAAAAAACCAGCCAAAGGTGATATATGCTTTGCAGCATAACGGGCAAAAGAACCTGGCAAAGGATTATGAATAATCATCTCACCTAGAGCCCGCATCACCATAAAAACAGCTAAACCTGCAACACAATACGCAATAAGAACACTTGGGCCAGTAAGATTAATTGCTTGTGCAGACCCGTAAAAAAGACCTGTTCCGATAGCAGACCCAAAAGCTAAAAATATAACCTGACGTTTATTCATACCTCGTTTAAGTTGGTTTATTGACATTTTTTTCCTTTTTCAAATGCTATATAATCCCTATAAAGGCGCAAATCTTCAGACTAACAAGCACCAAAACCGACTGAAATGCAAAAAACTTTAATGGACTTGAAAGATTTTGAAATTTCTATTTTTTCATCTCATAAAAAATATAATATCATAACGGTTAAAATGCATAATCATTATATATGATGATGCAATTTGCACTATTCATAACAAAAAATTATATTCTTTTTGTTTTCTCAGTTTTAGGAGGTGTTGATAATAAATAATGCCTTTTTTATGATGCTTTCGATGTATTGCCATTACATTATTACAACCCAAACATAGAAATGGTGAATATGCTCATTTAATTTATAAACCGTCTCTACTTACTCAATCGGTAAAATATATCATCTGACACCAAACCTATATGAGGAAAGCCTAGAAAATATAATGAGCTTTTTCCTTTGCTTAATCTCAAAATAAATATTATTTCAGCTCTAATTGCGGAAAAATGTTTTTCGGTAAAACAGACTAATAAATGTCCCTCACTTACAAGTACATGCACCTTTTCAAGATCTACAGTCATATAACGATCTGCTTTAAGAGTCGTGATATTTCTACGTAAATATTCCATAACAGACTGCAATAAAGGACTTGTCTTTAGAGGAGTTCGGCATTCAATTCCCTGCGCTGCAACAAGTGTCTCAATACCAATAATAGTAAAAAGATTTTCGCTCATAGCTAATAATCGACGAGCGCCATGGCAAGCCATTGAAACATGATCTTCTTGATTTGCCGAAGTTGGTGTTGAATCAACCGAAGCGGGATATGCCATTTGCTTATTTTCAGACATTAAAGCAGCTGCTGTTACTTCAGCAATCATGAAGCCTGAATTAAGACCTGCATTTCGTACTAAAAAAGCAGGAAGCCCATAAGAAACTGCTGGATCAACCATAAGAGCAATGCGTCTTTGAGAAATTGAGCCTATTTCACATAAAGCAAGCGCGATCTGATCCGCAGCGAAAGCAACAGGTTCAGCATGAAAATTTCCACCCGATACAACCGCACCGTTACTTAAAATCAATGGATTATCTGTTACTGCATTTGCTTCAATAATTAGTGTTTTTGCTGCCGCTGTAAGAATATCAAAACAAGCACCCATAACTTGTGGTTGGCAACGTATACAATAAGGATCCTGGACACGTTTATCATCACGTAAATGCTCTACCCGAATTCCTGAACCTTCCATAAGTTTTTCTAATGCCTGCGACACAACAATCTGCCCATGATGGCCGCGTAAAATATGGATATCGGGATGAAATGGGGCTGTTGAGCCCATAATGGCGTCTGTAGACATTGCGCTAGAAAGAAGCCCTCCACATAATGCTCGATAACAGCGAAAAAGACCTGCAAGTGCAAGTGCTGTTGACGTTTGAGTACCATTGATAAGAGTTAAACCCTCTTTCGCTTCTAAAACGATAGGCGATAACCCTGCTTTTTCTAAAGAAGCTGCTCCACTCATACGAATATTCTGAAAGAATGCTTCTCCCTCACCTATCATAACAGCTGCCATATGAGCAAGTGGTGCAAGATCACCCGATGCACCAACTGATCCCTTTTCAGGAATGACAGGAATAACTCCCTTTTTAAGCATATTTTCTAATAAATGCACTAATTCCAGACGAATACCAGAAACCCCTCGCCCAAGCGAAATAAGTTTTAATGTCATTATCAAACGTACAATATTTTCAGCTAAAGGAGCCCCTACACCACAACAATGCGATAAAATAAGATTTCTTTGTAAAATGACCACATCACCTGCATCAATTTTAATGGAAGCTAACTTTCCAAAACCGGTATTAATGCCATAAACTGGTTCATTACCCGCAACAATTTCAGCAATACGTTCCACCCCCTTCTTAATAGCTAGATAGGTATCTTTATGAAGTTTGCTTATTTTACCGCCCCAATAAACAGATTCAAGTTCGCTAAGCGTTACCTCGCCTGGCTTAAGTATAATTGTCATAATCTTCTTTCTTATTAATCTAGTATAATGCAAAATTAGCGTCTTTCTTATGAAAAGAAAAACACCACAGCTCTATACAGCTTGTATTTATTTCATCAAAAATAATACTAGGTCATTAAACTTTAATATCAAATATTATAGTGAGTATACCTAATTTATAAGCATGATCTTTTAACGCCTCAATAGTAAAATACACTTACAAATGCGGTGTAGATAGCAATAATTACTTGAAGTTAGAAACTAACAATACATTAACGAGAACTTTTGCATTAGATGTAGAATATCTTAGCCAGTTTTACAATTAATTGATGGTAGTAAATATATTAAAATGGCTTCATCAATTATAAAACAGCGCTTTAATATAAGGAAATCAATCTACTATTTTACTAATGAATATTAATTTTAACAAAAATATTGTTAGAGTAATGTGTATATTAATATAGTTCTGTAAAGTATTATATTTCAGCTATTTTAGCAGATACAAAAATTCAAAGCTTTATAAATAAAAACTCTACTTAACTTTTAATAAAATAAAGAATACACAATAAAGAAAAATTTTCTTACATTATTGATTTTCTTACGTTATTATAACAATCTGCCATTCAATTTTTACTTAACTAAACTAAAGTATTTAAACTAACAGTATATCATTTATAATGATATACAATAGTATTGAAAAAAGTTTGGTGCACCCGACAGAATTCGAATCTGTGACCTCTGCCTTCGGAGGGCAGCGCTCTATCCAACTGAGCTACGGGTGCCGAAAAACTGCTTTAAAATCAGTTGAGGTCTTTTAACTGATCATGCTCTCAGCTTCAATGGTGAACTGACATTTTGAAAAAAATTGCAAAAAGAAAAATATTATTCCACAATAGATTAACTTTTCATACAAAATTCTTCTTTTTGCAAAAATTGTGCTTATATAAAACTTCCAAATTCTAAAAAATACATTAAAAATAGACTGCGAATATCAGGACAATTTTCAATGCCGCCATTACCAAGTCGTTTTCATTTCATTTCTGCTGAAACTGAAGAAACTATCAAAACCACCAATAAATTAATCTCCGTTTATGGCCATTCCTCTCTTGAAGAAAGTGATGTAGTTGTTGCACTCGGTGGTGATGGAACAATGTTACGAGCGGTGCGAGATGTTATGAATACTGGAAAACCTATTTATGGCATGAATCGAGGTTCAATAGGATTCCTTATGAATGAGTTTCATGAAAAAAAATTACCAATCCGTATTGCTGCTGCGCATAAAAAAGAAATTCATCCCCTACGCATGATTGCAAACACTGAATGTCAACAATATATTGAAGCACTTGCAATTAATGAAGTATCCTTATTTCGTCAATCTTATCAAGCTGCTAAGATTCGTATCAGCATTGATAACAAAGTGCGTATGGAACAATTAAATTGTGATGGTATCCTTGTTGCCACACCGGCAGGATCTACCGCATATAACTTGTCAGCACAAGGTCCTATTTTGCCTCTTATGGCGCCTCTTATGGCCCTCACCCCTGTTAGTCCTTTTCGCCCTCGACGTTGGCATGGAGCATTACTTCCCAATACAGTAACAGTACGTTTTGATATGCTCGAAGCAAACAAACGCCCTGTAAACGCTGCTGCTGATAATGTGGAGGTTAAATCTGTTCACTCAGTTATCATTTCATCGGCCTCAGAAGTAACAGCCTCTATTCTTTTTGACCCTGATCATTCATGGGACGAACGTATTTTATCAGAACAATTTCGTTATTAATTAGTTTTTACCGTTGCCTTCTTATACATATAGATTAGTTACAGTTGACTTTTTTGCAAATGCATCTTAACCCTCTCCAATAATGTGGGATGCTAACCAATCTAACTAACTAGGTTAAAATTGCAGAACAATCGATAGAAAAATGACACTACCTTTGAATAGTTTTGACAATTTAGGCCTTTCCGAAAAAGTTATTAAAGCTGCAAGATCAGCAGGATATACGACTCCAACACCTATTCAGAGTGAAACAATTCCTCACGTTCTTCAACGTAAAGACGTGCTTGGAATTGCTCAGACTGGTACTGGTAAAACAGCTTCATTCGTACTCCCTATGCTTACATTACTCGAAAAAGGCCGTGCAAGGGCAAGAATGCCCCGTACTCTTATATTAGAACCAACACGAGAACTTGCAGCCCAAGTTCAAGAAAATTTCGATAAATATGGAGTGAATCATCATTTAAATGTTGTTCTTTTAATTGGTGGGGTTTCTTTTGAAGATCAAAATCGCAAACTTGAACAGGGTGCCGATGTTCTTATAGCAACACCAGGACGTCTTCTTGATCATTTTGAACGTGGTAAATTACTTTTGATAGGCACTGAAATTCTTGTTATTGATGAAGCCGATCGTATGTTAGACATGGGCTTTATCCCTGATATTGAACGTATCTGTAAACTAACCCCGTTTACCCGCCAAACTTTGTTTTTCTCAGCAACAATGGCACCAGAAATTACAAAATTGACAAAACAATTTTTACATTCTCCCATCTGTGTTGAAGTTACAAAAGCATCATCAACAGCTACAACAATTACACAACGTCTTGTCAAATCTGGAAGCAAAGCGTGGGATAAAAGAGCTGTTTTGCGAGAACTTATTTATAATGAAGGTGATGAACTTAAAAATGCTATTATTTTCTGCAATCGGAAAAAAGATATTTCTGAGCTTTTTAGGTCACTTACCAAATACAATTTTAGTGTAGGTGCACTTCATGGCGATATGGATCAACACTCACGCATGAATACATTAGCTGATTTTAAAGACAATAAACTCACACTTCTTGTTGCTTCTGACGTTGCCGCCCGTGGGCTTGATATCCCAGATGTCAGTCATGTTTTCAACTATGATGTACCAACACATGCCGAAGATTATATTCATCGGATTGGCCGTACAGGACGTGCAAAGCGTAGCGGAAAAGCTTTTACGATTGTTACAAAAGATGATCAAAAATATATCAGTGCCATTGAAAAAATAAGTAAAGAAAAAATTGAATGGCTTAATGGGGATCTTTCTACTTTATCTATCAGTGATCAGACAAATGACTCTATTGTAAAAACAAAATCTGCAAAACTTTCAAAGAAATCCACCCCTAAAAAACACACTGATCACACTAAAAAAGCATCAAAAAAAGATAAAACATTTCATAGTGAAACTACAAAAAATAAAGTAAATTCATCCGAGCTATCCTATTCAGAGAAAGATCAAAATCATATTCCCCTTGGGTTTGGTGCTGATATCCCAGCATTTATGCTCATAAAAACCCGTTCTTAAATCGCAAATTTGATTATTGAGAATAACGATAAGATCGATAAAATATTTTTAAATTGTTCTGTACTGAGTAATTTTCTTAAACAGTCAGTCTATTTACGACTTTTTCACGCCCTAAAAGCTGTAAAAGTTTACCCATTTCAGGACCATATTCCATTCCAGTAAGTGCCTGACGCAATGGCATAAATAAAGCTTTCCCTTTACGGCCTGTTTTCTCTTTTAATGCCGTTGCCCAAACTTGCCAGCTTTCATTATTTAATACACCTTTCGGTAGCAAATCAATAGATTGGCGTACAAATGCGTGATCTTCAGGAGAAATCGCCTTGAAATTTTGACCATCATGCATATCACCATGAATAATTGTCCACCATAAAGCTGCATCATTCACTTTATCAATATTATTTCTTATCGCATTCCAAAACTCTTCTACCTTTTCTCCATCAATAGAAAGCTTCTCAAGCCGCTCTTTAACATCCTCATACGTCAACTCATGAACAAAATGACTATTTAAAGAAAGAAGATCAACAGAATCAAATTTTGCAGCTGATTTTGATGTATTTTGGAGGTCAAAATGCTCTAAAAGAGCAGCTTGATTAGGATAAATTTGCACATTTTGTGATGTTCCAGTCAAAACAGAAAGACATTGAACAACCATCGATTCATACCCTTCTTGTCGTAAAGAACGAACAGAAAGGTCATTGTTACGTTTTGAAAGCCCTTTTCCTGAAATCGTAGTCAACAAATTAATATGCCCTAAAGTCGGTGGCTTTACACCGAGAGCTTTAAAAATAGCAATCTGTGCACCTGTATTGGTAATATGATCATCACCACGAATAACATGTGTAATAGCCATATCTATATCATCCACTACAGAAGGCAGTGTATAAAGATAACTCCCATCCTCACGAATTAAAACGGGATCTGAGATAGAAGCTAAATCAATCAGCTGCTTTCCCTTTACAAGATCATCCCAATGAATTTCTGTCCGTTTTGTTTGAAATGGATCATTTTCAAAATTAGGTAAAAGAAAACGCCAATGGGGTTTACGGCCTTGAGATTCAAAGTTTCTTTTATCTTCTTGGGTCAATTTTAACGCATCACGATTATAAACAGGAGGTAGCTTGCGCGAAAGTTGGATTTTGCGGCGCCGATTTAATTCTTCCGCCGTTTCATAACAGGGGTAAAGAAGACCACGTTGTTTAAGAGTTTCTGTAACCTCATTATATCGACTAAATCGTTTAGATTGATAATGAATTTCATCTGGCCTAATACTAAGCCACTCAAGATCAACCATAATACCATCAATATATTCTTGTTTAGAACGTTCAACATCTGTATCGTCATAGCGTAAAACAAATGTGCCATTACATGCTTGCGCATAAAGCCAGTTAAATAAAGCAATACGGGCATTGCCAATATGAATATAACCTGTTGGAGATGGGGCAAAACGAACTTTTATCATTAAACAATGCTCAACTTTTATCGCGAAAACGATTGATAATAGGATAACGACGGTCACGTCCGAAGCTTTTACAACTGATTTTTACACCAGGTGCAGACTGTCGCCTTTTATATTCAGCTAAATAAAGCAAGTATTCAACTTTCTCAACCGTTTCTCGTAAATACCCACATTGAACAATTTCACTAACACTCATGTCATCTTCTACAAGAGATTGTAAAATATCATCTAAAATAGGATAAGGAGGAAGAGAATCCTCATCTTTTTGATTTTCCCGTAATTCCGCGGAAGGTGCTTTCATGATAATATTAGATGGAATAACAACTCCTTTTGCCCCCAATAAATTCTGCAAGTGATTTTTATTACGCCATTTCGCTAATGCATAGACCTGCATTTTATAAATATCTTTAATAGGGTTAAAACCACCATTCATATCCCCATAAAGTGTTGCATACCCAACGGCCATTTCTGATTTATTACCTGTTGTAACCACCATTGAACCAAATTTATTCGAAAGGGCCATTAAAATAGTTCCACGTGTACGACTTTGAAGATTTTCTTCTGTAACGTCAGGCTTCAACTCTAAAAAAACAGGTGCTAATGCATTCAAAAAGCTCTCAACAGGTTGAATAATCGGTATGACCTCGTAATGGCACCCTAAAAAACGCGCGCAATCTTCAGCATCCCTCAACGATTCCTGTGAAGTATAATGATAAGGCATCATTACAGCGCGAACTCTTTTAGCTCCAAGAGCATCTACTGCCATTGTTGCGCAAAGTGCTGAATCAATCCCCCCCGAAAGGCCAAGAATAACATCTTGAAAACAATTTTTGTTAACGTAATCTCTTAAACCTAAAACACAAGCCTGATAATCCGCAGCTAATCCACTGAAAAGCTCTTCATTAGGACCAGAAATACATTGCCATCCGGTAGATTGTCGTTGCCAGTGACTTAAAGCAATATGGCTCTCAAAATGTTTCATCTGAAATGCTATTTTGCCTTGTCCATTCAATGCAAAAGATCCTCCATCAAAAACTAACTCATCTTGACCACCAACTTGATTAGCATAAATAATAGGCACACCCGATTGAATAGCTTGCGCTCGAACAATATCTAAACGTTTGAGCGTTTTATGACGCTTATAAGGAGACCCATTAGGAACAAGAATAATCTCAGCTCCTTTATTGCTAAGCTGCTCACAAATAGAGGAATCACTCCAAATATCCTCACAGATCACAATCCCGAGTGTTACTCCACGGTAAACAATAGGCTCAAGACATGCATCAGAAGAAAATACACGCTTTTCATCAAATTCAGCGTAATTAGGCAAATCAAACTTTAAACGTTCAGCAACTATTTGCCCATCGTTAAGAAGCATAACGCCATTATAAGTAGCATCATCACGTCTTAGTGGAACACCAATAACAATACCTGGTCCATTTTTTGTTATTTTTGCTAATTTCTGCACAGCATTTTCACATGCCTTTATAAAAGCAGGCTTAAGCACAAGGTCTTCCGGTGGATAAGCACTTATAAAAAGCTCAGTTAATAATACAAGATCAGCGCCTTGTTCCTGAGCTTCCTGATGTGCCATTACTGCGAGAGTAAAATTTCCTTCAATATCACCGATAACAGGATTTAATTGGGCAACCGCAACCCGAAAATCATTCTCTATAAGTTGTTGTGTCATTAAATCAATTTAGTGTGACTATAGCTTAGTTTCAATCACCAAAGCATTCCTTTTATTAAAAAGCGCTTAATTCTACAAACAGAAAAGTATTAATTATAAATCATGCTAGGTGATTTCCCTCTTTACGTATTTGACTCAACAGTTAATGAATTAGCATCACGATTCTTTTTAAGAAGCTCAGCAACGAGAAAAGCTAATTCTAATGCCTGATTCGCATTCAATCGTGGATCACAATGAGTATGATAGCGATCAGAAAGATCTTCTGCTGAAATAGCATGTGCACCACCTGTACATTCAGTCACATTACGACCAGTCATTTCAATATGAATGCCACCTGGATAAGTTCCTTCCCTCTGATGTATCGAAAAAAAACTTTCGACTTCTTTTAAAATACAATCAAAGGGACGAGTTTTATAACCATTTGCCATAATTGTATTGCCATGCATTGGATCACAAGACCATAGAACATTGCGTCTCTCACGCTCAACTACACGAATTAGTCTAGGAAGATAATTCTCAATCTTATCATAACCAAAACGCACAATGAGAGTAAGCCTACCTGGTTCATTCTTAGGATTAAGAATATCAACTAATCTCAAAAGCTCATCAGGATCAATAGAAGGACCACATTTTAATCCAATAGGATTTTTAATACCGCGGCAGTATTCAACATGCGCATGATCAAGTTGGCGCGTACGATCACCTATCCATAACATATGACCAGATGTCGCATACCAATTTCCAGAATTTAAATCAATTCGCGTTAAAGGTTCTTCATAATTCAGCAAAAGCGCTTCGTGGCTTGTATAAAAAGATGTTGTATATAATGAAGAATTTTTTTTGGCCGTAATTCCTATTGAACGCATAAAATCTATTGTTTCAGAAATACGTTTTGCTAACAACTCATAACGTTCACCTTGCGGGCTATTGGCAACAAAACTCAACATCCATTTATGAACATTTTCTAAGTTAGCATAACCACATTGTGAAAAAACACGCAACAAATTGAGCGTTGCAGCCGATTGACGATAAACCATCAACATTCGTCGCGGATCAGGAATACGAGAATCTTTGTCAAATTCAATGCTATTAATAATATCACCCCGATAAGCAGGGAGCTTATCTTTACCTTTGCTTTCTATATCAGAAGAACGTGGCTTGGCAAATTGACCTGCAATACGACCAACTTTAACAACTGGCTTAGAATTACCAAAAGTTAAAACAATCGCCATCTGTAAAAACACACGAAAAAAATCACGGATATTATTAGCTGCATATTCTGCAAAGCTCTCTGCACAATCACCACCTTGTAACAAAAAGGCCTGACCTCTAGCAACTGCTGCTAATTTATCTTTCAAATCACGAATTTCACCAGCAAAAACTAAAGGGGTATATCCACGCAGTTCATTTTCGATATTAGCTAATAGAGATTGATCTGGATAAGTTGGAACTTGCTTAATTGGCCTTTCTCTCCAAGATTCAGGTGCCCATTTCTTTACCATCGTAACTCTCTCTAAAGCCCCTCCATGCAGATTATAGGATAAAAGCCTTAAGCCAGTTCACCACAGTACCCAACGTTTAATTTTCCAACTTTTTTCCATTTTCATAAATATAATTTGGTTCATACATCGTTACCAGTTCTTCTACTGCCGTTGGATGCACTGCCATAGTTTCATCAAATATATCTTTTGTTAGTCTTCCTTTGAGAGAAATTCCAATAAGCTGTGCTATCTCACCAGCGCCCTCGCCTAAAATATGTGCACCAACAACGATACGGCTTTCACCATCAACAACAAGTTTCATAAACATCTTTTCTGGATTGCCGGAAAGAGTATTGCGCATAGGACGAAATAACGTACGATAAACTTCAACACGTTTATAACAGTGTATTGCATCCTCTTCTGAAAGACCAACTGTTCCGACCTCCGGTTGCGAAAAAACAGCTGTCGCAATTAAATCATAATCAGGTATAGTTGGAGTGTCCTTAAATGCAGTTTTAATAAAACACATTGCCTCATGGATAGCGACAGGTGTTAATTGACAACGGTCAGTCACATCACCAACAGCCCAAATATGGGGTATATTGGTGGTCATTTTTTCATCAACAATAACTGCACCAATTTCATTAAACTTAACCCCCGCCCTCTGAAGCCCTAAACTTACAGTATTCGGTACACGTCCCGTAGCAAACATAACCTGATCAACGCTAATAGTTTGCTCATCCGACAAAATAGCATCATAGCCATTACCGTTGGTTTTAACTTGAGAGACTGTTGCCCCATAAACAACAGAAATCCCCTTTTCAATCATTGCATCACTTAATAACTGCCGCAAATCATAATCGAAATTACGAAGAATTAAATCACCATGATGGAGCAATGTTGTTTTTACGCCTAATCCATGAAAAATATTAGCAAATTCAACACCAATATACCCCCCACCAATGATTACTATTGATTTTGGTAATTCTTTAAGGTCAAAAATCTCATTAGAAGTAAGACATAAATCGCTACCTATTATAGTATTTGATAAAGTCTTTGCCCCTGTTGCGATTAAAATCTTTTCTGCTGTTACTCGTTCACCTGTCGCAGAAAGTTCTAAGGTGTGATCGTCAACAAAAACAGCACGACTTTCATAAATATGAACGTTATTATTTTTTAATTGTTTTCGATAAAGCTCTTCTAGTCTTGATATTTCTTTGTTTTTAGCTGCAACTAATTTTTCCCAGTTAAAAATTGGATCAATACATTGCCAACCAAAACCAACACTATCACTGAATTCTTGTGCATACTTTGACGCATAAACAAATAATTTTTTTGGAACACAACCACGAATAACACAAGTACCCCCTATGCGGTATTCCTCCGCTATAGCTACACGCTTACCAAGCCCTCCCGCAAGACGAGCAGCACGTACACCGCCAGAACCGCTCCCAATAACAAATAAATCAAAATCGAAAGATGCCACAAATTATTCCTTCCCATACACCATTATTATACCATCCAGGTTATTAATCTTTATCACTGAATGAAAGTCTTTTTTGTCTTTAATAAAATTTTTGTATAGATACGATACTTAAAAAGCATTTATTTTCGTTAAAAACGAGGGTAAAATTGTTACTTTTGTAAGATAAAAAACATTGATAATTATATATTACCAATAAAACTATTTTGAATCCGTTGAGGAATCAGGCTTTGAAGTAACAGATTTATTCAAACCGAGTACCTCAACCATTTCTTTTTCTACATTTTTTACAAGATCCTGCATAACAGTAGAACGCCACTTATCAAAGACAGAATAAGAATCACGTGCAACATTTGGAACTTCTGTTAAAAACTTTTTACCAGCAGCAGAATTATAAAATGCTGCAATTGTATCTAGTTCTTCCTGACTAAAATGTTTTACATATACATGAGCAATTTCTTCTTCCAAATCAGCACGTCGTTTAGCCAAAGTAAGTGCTTGCTTATCGACAATTTCAGAAATAATTGTTGCTAAATTTGGATCGTCATTTATTAGCTCACTTTTAAGGTTATATGCAGCACTTGGCAAAAAATTATTAAATTGATCGGTTGCTTGAATGACTTTGATCATCTTTCTTGCGGAATCTAAATGCTGGGCTTTCACATCTTGCGCATAAACCATCCCGATATTCATAATAAAAACAGCAACTATGCTAAGCAATATCACAAAACGTTGCAGAAAAAATGTAGTTCTCATTCAATTATTACTCCATAATTATATTATTTCTATTCAAAATTTTAATAGTCTTTTATTATAACCAATACATCAACATTAACTTATTTCATTCAAAAATCACATGGCTCTAAAATTTTTATTGTACCGTCTGCCATCGCTATAATTGAACGCGAAGCCAACCCCAAAAAAAGACCGTGCTCAACAACACCAGGAATTTCAAATAATGCATCTGATAATATTTTGGGCTGCATAATGCATCCCCAAAATGCATCAAGAATAAAATGACCTTCATCTGTTTCAAAAGGAACATCTCCATTCATCCGCAACCTAATTTGCCCCGAAAACCCTAGATCATCAGCTACTTTTTCAATTGCTTTACGTGTAGCGCTCATACCAAATTGATTAACTTCAATTGGCAGTGCAAAAGAACCCAGCGTTTTTACCACTTTTGTTTCATCTGCAATAACAAGCATTATACGAGATGCTGCTGCTACAATTTTTTCACGTAACAATGCTCCACCCCCTCCTTTAATTAAGGCCATATTAGGACCAATTTCATCAGCCCCATCAATATCAAGATCAAGTTCAGATATTTGTTCTAAAGTAGTGATAGGCACTCCGTATTTAATACATAATTGTTCAGAATAACGTGAAGCGGCAACACCAACCACACGCAGACCATCTGCAACACGTTCACCAAGTAGACGAATAAATTCATTGACTGTAGAACCAGCTCCTATACCAAGCCGCATATCATCTTGAACAAATTCAAGTGCTTTAGTAGCCGCCATCTTTTTTAATTTTTGAGAATCCATGAACACTTTTCCTGTTACCGATTATTTTTAATCATTACGAATTAATAACAAAAAAGCACTCTGTTTCCTCAATTCCCGCAGACTTATTTGCCATTTTCCGTTGAAAAATATCAGTTATTATAGCAAAATATATCACTCTATAGAATACAATGATTAACTACACCTTCTTTGAAGTTTGTTTATATTTTCTTCATTTAGTAAACAATTTTAGCATAAATCTTCATTATTAAAATTTATAGTCATACATTCCTGCAAAACTATTAGTCAGTTAGATAATGAAAAATCGTCTCTTTTCTTTCTGAAAAAATGTTGGTCATTGATTACAGCTCATAAAAAATTATATAATTTAATGAGGTAATATAAGAAATGTTGAGGTTATTTTTCTAATATTGTAGAAATTATCATTAAGGTAATAGAAAATTATTCTCGTAAACATAATTAGGCAGGATAATACATCACTCTCTTATTTTAGTTATGTCCATCCATTAAATAAACCAATATAGGGAAATTAAATACCATGAAAGGTCATCCAGAAATCATAAAGCAGCTCAATGAAGCCCTTGCTCTTGAGATTAGCGCCGTTAATCAATATCAGTTACATTCTTGCCTGACAGAAAGTTGGGGTTACACAAAATTAGCTGAAATAGAACGTAAAGAAGCCACAGAAGAAATGAAACATGTAGATAGAATTGTTAAGCGTATAACTTTTCTTGAAGGGTACCCTAACCTCGAATTTCCTGCACCGTTGCGTATTGGAAAAAACCTTAGAGAAGTTTTAGAATGCGATCTTAAAAGTGAGTATGGTGCTCGAGAATCCTATCTTAAGTCGTGGGAAATTTGTTCTAAGCTCTCTGACCATGTTTCAAAGAAGTTATTTGATGAATTGCTTGAAGATGAAGAGAATCATATTGATTTTCTTGAAACTCAGATTCAACTTCTTAACACTATTGGAGAAGAAAGATACAGTCAACTCAGTGTGAGTTTTTCTGAATTAGAGTAAAATTTGCTTCAATGTATTTTTCATAAAACTAGCTGTTACGTTAGAATGTTTTTGAAATATAACTTTATTTTAGAGTTTCTAAAATAGAGTTATATTTTTTGATATGATCACTCTATGATCGTTGAAAATTTTGTCTATGTATATTCCAAGGTCTATGAAACCCGTTAGAAGACCAAATAATACTCCCGCTTTTAGTCATCATAACACTTCCTCGTGATAGTAATTGTTGAAATGTAAATGTTATCGGTGCAATCTTGTCACATGTTTGGTTGCTTATTGTAGATGCTTCAATTATGATATCTGTGTTTATACACTGATCTGTTTTTCCATGTAAAACAGAAACTTTTAATCCGTTTTCTAATAAAGCTGTACAAACATTATTATTACAAATAAATTGTCCGTTGAGCGATGGACCATTTTTCGTTGGTTTAATAGCATTTTGTGCAGAGAATGAATTTGCCCACACAGATAATGTAAACTTAGAGGCATCGTAACGATCAATATATAATTTTCTTTCATTAATGATCCCCACAAGGCTTATATTATTCGCTATGATTAGTTGCACGGGGGAGGACACCATACAAACAAAAATACCTATAAGAATAAAAATACTAAAAAAGAATCTGATAGGTGTTTTGAAAAAAGTAAGGCCAACTAAGCCTAAGCTTAATAAAACCAATGCAGATAATGGCATAAATCCAGGGTGAAAAGCAGGAGAAATAGCTGTTACAGCATAAGCAATTTTTGTTACAAGAGAGATACCAAAACCCATAATCTGTAGTGGCAACCATTCAAGCCCTACAAGCATTGCAAATGCCGCTATTAACCCAAACGGCATAACAAAAATGAAGACAATAGGTAAGGCTAAAATATTACTGATCATGCCAAGTGGCGCCACATTTGCAAAGTGATAAGCAGCGTAAATTCCACTACTAGAACCTGCTACAAGTGAAGACACACAGATTGAAACAAGTGGTGAGAAAACAAAACGAAGTACTCCACCTCCAACATAAGAAGGTGTCGTTCTTCCTGTATAAGCGGATCGTCTTTCACTCCACCAACCAAAAGCAGCAATTAAAGCTGCAGTTGCAGAAAATGACATTTGAAAACTAGGACTTAATATTGCATGGGGAATAGTAGCTACAGTTACCAAACCAGCAATAGCGAAATTGCGCGTTGTCACAACAGAACGATTACATAACACAGCAATCAACAGAACAGAAACCATCACAAAGCTTCTTTGCGCCGCTATATTCATGCCAGATAACACCAAATAAAAAGCTGTTATCATTAATGCAACGACAGCAGCAAATTTCTTAACTGAATAATAAGATGAAAAAATAGGAAAAAGGGCTAAAAAACTCCGAATAATGGTAAGAACCATACCGCTAAGAAGAGCCATATGCAAACCTGATATTGACAAAATATGAGCTAACCCAGCTATACGCAATGCTTTATTAGTATCCTTTGAAATACCACCCCTTTGCCCAGTTATCAAAGCAGCAGCAATTTGTCCTTCCTCTCCACCAACTGCTGCATTGATTTGTTGAGTCATTGTTATCCGTAAATTTTCAATTTTTTGTAAGACTCTATCTAATATTGTATTGGGCTGTGTAACTGATGTCTTAATTGGTTTTCCCAGATAAATTCCGTAAGCACCAATTCTTTTAAAATAATTATGGAAACTAAAATCATAACTTCCTGGGCGTACAGGTCCAGACAAAGCACGAAGTCTTACTTTCCCATACAATCCATCACCGGAAGCTAATCCATATGGCAAATATTTTGCTATTAAACGAACACGATCAGGTGCATGACGTAACATTGGTTTTTCTGTGTTTAAGACATCTACATTTAAACGGAATCCTCCTTTTTCTATTGGTTCTATAGAAACAATTCTCCCTGTTAATGTGGTAGAAACATCGCTGTCTAACATTGTTGTAGACATACGCCAGGTTTCTATCTTTGCCGCTAAAGCACCCAATATAATACAAAATAAAAAACCAGTTATGAGCCACATTCCTCGATAACGGCGTAAGATACACAACGCTCCAAGAAATGTACTAATCAATATAATAAATTGCTTCCAACTTGGTTCTCGATCCAAATTGAAATAAAAAATAACACCTGTGGAAAAAATATTAAAATTAATAAGAAAAACAGTCCAAAAGAAATTTCCTTTTGTATGCAGTCTGTCAACCACCTCCAGAAGATATTTATATTTTCTTTTAAAAATGTGAGTAAATAAACGCTTTGCCTAGTACAAATGATACTATCTATACTATTACGAATAGAAAAATCGTCCTGCTGTATTAGATCCAAACTTTTCTCTTTCGATAAGTTTCTCCTTGAAAAACCATCATTAACTTTGTTTGAACCTAACATCCGCAAATCCCCACTTTACTCGCAATGCGGCTATTGCACACCCTATTGGCTATGCTAACATAATCTTTTTATAAAATCCTAAAAATAACATCTTAATTAAAGGATATATCCGTGCCTGTTATTACCCGTTTTGCACCCTCACCCACAGGTTTTCTTCATATTGGTAGCGCCCGCACTGCTCTGTTTAACTGGCTTTATGCAAAACATAACGGTGGCAAAATGCTTCTACGTATTGAAGATACAGATCGAGAACGTTCAACAGAAGCAGCAGTTAAAGCTATTATAGATGGTTTGAACTGGATGGGACTCAATTATGATGGGGTTCCTATCTCACAATTTGAACGAGCAGAACGCCATCGTCAAATTGCTGAACAATTAGTCAAAGATGGCAAAGCTTATTATTGTTATGCTTCACCCGAAGAATTAACTGAAATGCGTGAAATTGCTCGTGCAGAAGGCCGCCCACCACGTTATGATGGACGTTGGCGCAACCGTGATGTATCTGAAGCTCCCAAAGGGATTAAGCCTGTTATTCGCATTAAAGCACCACAAGATGGTGAAACAATTTTACACGATCGCGTTCAAGGAGATATTCGTTTTCCTAACAAAGATCTGGATGACTTTATCATTTTACGTTCTGACGGTACCCCAACTTACATGCATGCTGTTGTTGTTGATGATCATGATATGGAAATAACACATATCATTCGTGGGGACGATCATCTCACAAATGCAGCCCGTCAAACAATTATCTACAATGCAATGGGATGGGATATCCCCATTATGGCGCATATCCCACTTATTCATGGTGAAAATGGTGCAAAATTGTCAAAAAGACATGGTGCATTAGGTGTCGATGCCTATCGAACAATGGGATATCTTCCTGACGCTTTACGCAATTATCTTGTCCGTTTAGGCTGGAGCCACGGCAATGATGAACTTATCTCTACTGAAGATATGATTTCTTGGTTTGATATTAATGATATTAACAAAGGTGCTGCTCGTTTTGATTTCAAAAAACTAGATGCCATTAATGGGCATTACATTCGTATGAGCAACGATCAAAGTCTTTTTGATGCTGCTCTTAGTATTTTGCCAGAAATTGAAGGCGGTTTAGAAATCATGAAAAAACTTGATGAACAAAAATGCGCCCAATTTCTAACTGCAATACCAAATTTGAAACAACGTTCGAAAACACTGCTTGAGCTCATTAATGGTGCCTCCTTTATCTTTACACAAAGACCATTACCTCTCGACGAAAAAGCTAAAACACTTTTAAATGGAAATGGTAGAACCATCTTAAAAGGAGTCTATCTTGCCTTAAAAACATGCTCCAATTGGAATTCAGAAACGCTGAATGAAATTCTTCGAAACTATGCACAAACACAACAGCTTAAATTTGGAGATATTGCCCAACCATTGCGAGCAGCTCTCACAGGGTGTGCATCATCCCCTGGAGTTTTTGATGTTCTTACTTTATTGGGACGAGATGAATCTCTGAATCGCATCAATGACCAAATTATTTTATCCGAATGTTAATTATATGGATATAGTGAATATTATAAAAATCGAAAGTACAAACATCTTAATGCAAATTGAAATTATTTTTTAACTTAAAAAATTGAAATACATATTTATTAAAACTGAAAATAAAAAATATTTTTAGATTGCATAAACTAACTTTTAGAGTAAATCTATTCTTAATATAAGTAGGGAAATCTTTAACTATACACCTCCTTATCCGACAAAGCGGCGTCTCGACTTTAAGAGATGAAGGATCTGAAAGGAATATTTAATGTCTGAGAATAAAGCATATATTATCGTAAATGATAAAAAAATAGAATTGCCAGTGCATAAAGGAACCATTGGGCCTGATGTAATTGAAATTACTTCTCTTTATAAAGAAACTGATAGTTTTACTTATGATCCTGGGTTTACCTCAACCGCTTCTTGTGAATCAAAAATCACTTATATTGATGGTGATGAAGGAGTATTACTTTATCATGGTTATTCTATCGACCAATTAGCTGAAAACGGAGATTTCCTCGAAGTATGTTATCTTTTGCTTTACGGTGAATTACCAACTAAACAAGAAAAAGCTGATTTTGACCGCCGGATTATGCACCATACAATGGTGCATGAACAATTTTCACGCTTTTTCCACGGATTCCGTCGTGATTCTCATCCTATGGCAGTTATGGTCGCTTGTCTTGGAGCCATGTCTGCATTTTATCATGACTCCATTGATATTACAGACGCAAAACAAAGAATGATCGCTTCTATTCGTCTTATCGCAAAAGTTCCAACTCTTGCTGCTATGGCTTACAAATATAGCATTGGACAACCTTTCATTTACCCACGTAATGATCTTGGTTATGCTGCAAATTTCCTTCACATGTGTTTTGCTGTTCCTTGCGAAGAATACAAAGTTAATCCAGTTCTTGCACGAGCTATGGATCGAATCTTTACTCTACATGCAGATCATGAACAAAACGCATCCACATCAACCGTACGTCTTGCAGGTTCATCAGGAGCTAATCCGTTTGCGTGTATTGCAGCAGGTGTTGCATGCCTTTGGGGACCAGCTCATGGTGGTGCTAACGAAGCATGCCTAAAAATGTTACAAGAAATAGGTTCTATTGAAAAAATTCCTGAATTTATCGCACGTGCAAAAGATAAAAATGATCCTTTTCGCCTTATGGGCTTTGGCCACCGAGTCTATAAAAATTATGATCCTCGTGCAAAACTTATGCAAAAAACCTGTCATGAAGTTTTAAAAGAATTAAACATTCAAGATGATCCACTGCTTGATATTGCTATGGAACTTGAAAAAATTGCTCTGAATGATGAATACTTTATTGAAAAAAAGCTTTATCCTAATGTTGATTTCTATTCCGGAATTACATTAAAAGCTTTAGGCTTCCCTACCGAAATGTTTACTGTTCTTTTTGCATTAGCACGTAGTGTCGGTTGGGTTGCGCAATGGAAAGAAATGATTGAAGATCCAGCGCAAAAAATTGGCCGTCCGCGTCAACTTTATACAGGTTGTGCCGCACGTAAATATGTTGCTCTAAACAATCGATAAACTTAAAAAAATAAAAAAAACCAATCACTAAGGCCTCAATTCATTGAGGCTTTATTTTTGAATATTTAAAGATTTTATAATTGCTTAAACAGCATTAAGGCCAAAACATTTAACAAATTTTGCTTAAAAAGCTTTTTGCAAAAGCATAATACCGCTGTTGAAATCACATCCGCTCTGCGTCATAAAATAATAGAGTTTAACTACTTCAGATTAATAATTTGTACCACAGTAGATTTATTATAATAAGTATTTTATCATACTGATATTTAAAAGAGAAAATAAAAACTCTCATGAAAAATATTTTATACTCTTAGCAAAGTAAATATCAATAAATTTTTGCATTGCTCTCAATAGAGTTTACAGATTATAAAAATATGTGATGATTTGACATCTTGCTGGTACTCAACAGGAGAACATAATGAAATTATTAGCAATAATTCTTATGGCAAGTGTAACGCTATTTACTCAATTAGTAAACGCTAAAATACTGAAAATTGCAACTGAAGGCTCTTATCCCCCCTTTAGTTATATTGATTCAAACAATAAACTCCAGGGTTTTGATATTGATATATCTTATGCACTTTGTGAAAAAATGGAAGTTGAATGTTCAATCATTCTTCAAGATTTTGATGGAATCATTCCCGGTCTTCTTGCAAAAAAATATGATGCTATCATTGCATCCCTAGCTCCTACACAAGAGCGATTACAAAAAATTGACTTCACAGATTCTTACTATAGAACAGCATTGGCTGTAATTATTCCTAAAGATTCACACATTAAAGAAATCTCAGTGGAAGCATTTAAAGGCAAAAATCTTGGTGTACAATCAAATACGACACAATCTATGTATGCAGAAGATAATTATGCCTCTAAAGGAGTGAATATTAAACTTTATCCTACAGCAATAGAAGTAAATCGTGACCTTTTAAGTCATCGCCTTGATGTTGTTATTCTTGACAAACTACAAATACTAAGCTGGCTTGAAAATGAAGGTAAAGAATGTTGCCGACTTTTGGGAAGCATTGAAGAAACACAATTGCCTATTGCTATTGGCATACGTCAGAATAATGATGACCTTAAAAACAAGTTCAATGAAGCTATAAAGAAAATCCGTATGGATGGAACATATGACAAAATTAGAAAAAAATATTTTGAGGTTGATATTTATTAAAAACTGGAAATTGAATCCGCTATTTATACTTCTAGAAAATAATTATCCATACCTTTATTAGGAGCACGAAAATGATCGAAAATTTGGCATTGCTATCACTTAGCAATGGGGGGTGGGGTGTGGTTATACTTTCTAGTGCAGGAATAACACTGTCATTAGCCTTATGTAGTGTACTTTTAGGCCTTCCTTTAGGTCTTCTAAATGCAGTAATGATTCAATCTAATATCAAGATACTAAAAGTTATAGCTACTCTATTTTCATCAGTATTCCGTGGATTACCAGAACTTTTAACCTTATTTCTTGTGTACCACGGCTTACAAAATCTGATTCAAGCTATATTAGACTATTTTAATATCGAAACAACATTTAGCATTAACGCTTTTACTGCCGGTGTTCTTGCACTTAGTATGGTTTTTGCAGCTTTTTCTTGTGAAGTTTGGCTTGGAGCATTCAAAATTGTTGATAAAGGTCAATATGAAGCAGCTAAAGCTCTAGGTTTTTCGTGTTCTACTACATTTTTTCGGATTGTCTTTCCTCAGCTTATTCGCAATGCCTTACCAGGGCTTTCTAACACTTGGCTTACTTTGCTCAAAGATACATCTCTTGTTTCAACCATTTCACTGGTCGACCTAATGCGGCAAACTAATTTAGCAGTTGCTGCAACTAACAAACCCATGTTTTTTTATTTTGTGGCGTGTTTACTCTATTTATTATTTTCAGCAATTTCTTCTACATTCTTACGTTACTTAGAAACACACACTCAAACAGCCTATCTAAAAGGTCTAATCTGATGATTCCTGAGTGGCTCCATTTTCTTTTCAATCCTAAACTCTTAAGCTATTATAGCCCAAGACTTATTGATGGTCTTATTGTTACTCTTGAGCTGACTTTTATTTCCTGCTTTATTGGTTTTTTTCTCGGAATACTTATTACGCTTGCACATTTATCAAGCAACAAGCCCTTACAATATTTATCACGTGCTTATACCTATTTTTTCCGTGGTTCTCCTTTATTAGCGCAATTATTCCTCTTTTATTATGGTCTTGGATCAATGAGCGACTTTTGGCAAAAAATCGGTTTATGGTGGTTTTTTCAAAATGCATGGTATTGCTGTCTTTTCATTTTTGCACTCAATTCAGCTGCCTATCAGGCTAAAATCTTTATAGGAAGTTTTCAATCTGTAGCAACTGGACAACATGAAGCATCAAAAGCTTTAGGGTTGAGTAACTCTACAACATTTTTTAGAATTCTTATTCCTCAAGCAATGATTCTAGCATTGCGCCCTTTAGGAAATGAGTTTATTTTAATAATTAAATCCAGTGCTATAGCTTCATTAATAACTATTTATGATTTAATGGGTATTGCTAAGCTGATTTATGCACGCACATTTGATTTTCAAGTTTACGTTTGGGTTGCTATTATTTATCTTTTTATCGTTGAGCTCATTTATGGTTTTATTGTTCTTATCGAACGCCGTCTAACCCGACATTTACGTTAAATGAGACATGGCACAAAATTTTCACCTAACTAAGATGCTAAATGAATTGATTAATTCATCAATAAGAGAACACAACAAAATGAATCTGGAAAATAAAAATAATAAGCCTGTAAATACCGCTAAAAATCCAATTATTTCTATTCAGCATTTAAATAAATGGTATGGAACCTTTCAGGTATTACATGACATCAATCTCCATGTAGAGATTGGTGAACGTATTGTTATTTGTGGCCCTTCTGGATCAGGAAAATCAACTTTAATCCGTTGTATTAATCAATTGGAAAAGGCACAAGAAGGGTCAATCCACATTCATGATGTTGATATTCATACTGCTCCCATACAACAACAAAAAGCTGTCCTACGTATAATAGGAATGGTCTTTCAAAACTTTAACTTGTTTCCTCATATGACTGTCATACAAAATTGTATTTTAGCACCTATGACAGTTCAAGGACTCTCAAAAAAACAAGCAAAAGAACGAGCAATTCGTTACCTTACAGACGTTGGTATTGAAAAGCATTGTGACAAATATCCTTTACAATTATCTGGTGGGCAACAGCAACGCGTTGCTATTGCCCGTGCACTTTGTATGGAACCTAAAGTGATGCTCTTCGATGAGCCAACGTCAGCTCTTGATCCAGAAAGTGTCGGAGAAATTTTAGAAGTTATGGCTCAACTAGCAAATACAGGGATAACGATGCTCTGTGTTACCCATGAAATGAATTTCGCTCGTGAAGTTTCAGAAAGAATACTTTTTTTAGAAAACGGGAAAATTATTGAAGATACAGCATCTAATATATTTTTTACTAATCCTAAAAGCCAACGTGCTCGTGAATTTCTTGCTAAAATTAAACATTAATTATTAGCATTATTTTATCTATACTTCTAAATGCTCCGATTTTTTCTTGAGAAAGTTTATGATCACTTGAGCCGCGATAACTCCTGATGGCAACTCGGTTTTCATTCTCTCTTCTATCATATCAAAAGCATCTAACTGCGCTTGTCGTAATAAACGATTATACAAAAGTTGCTCTATCTGTCTTGCTAACGTACCAGGTCGTAAAAATTCATTGAAATATTCTGGAACAACAGGTTTATCAGCAATAATATTTGGAAGAGCAGCACTCCATAATGTTATTTTTGGAAAAATGAATAATTTAGATAAATAGTCAAGTTTATAACAAAGTACCATTGGAATTCTTGCTAAAGCTAATTCAAGGGACACCGTCCCAAGTGCTGCAAGTGCAACACTAGCATCCGTAAAAGCATGCCATTTTGCATTCTCACCAGCAACAATCTCGACCTCGTTTTTCCAATCTTGCACTAAAAAACGAATTTCATCCATCAAACATGGTAAAGTCAATATAACAATCCGTAAATTAGGGACACGTTGTTTAATAATTTCCACTGTTCTTCCAAAAATAGGCATTAAATGACGAATTTCAGAACTACGTGATCCCGGCAAAACAATCATTGTAGGTAATGATACTTGTTCAAAAGGCAAACGTTTTTTTTCTAATTGAACAGTCAAGAGCGGTGGATAAGTTAAAAGGCGATGTCCAACATAGGTAGTAGGTGGCCCTTCTAAATCCCTCATAATCTTTTTTTCAAAAGGAAAAATTGCTAAAATATGATCAACAAATTTGCGCATAGCTTTCGCACGTTCCGGTCGCCATGCCCAAACAGTTGGTGCAACATATTTAATAATAGGAATAGAAGGCGCTAAAGTGCGCACTTTTTTTGCAACACGATGAGTAAAATCAGGGCTATCAATAATAATTAAACAATCAGGTTGTTCTTGTGCAATAAATTCGGATAAATTGCGAATATGCATTAGTAATACTGGCAATTTTTTTAATACTGCCCCCAAACCTATTAAAGCAAGATCATCAGAATTAAAAACACTTTTTAAGCCTAGTGCCTTTAAATGCCTCCCTCCCACACCAATCAAATGAATATTACGCCCTATCTTATGAGATAAAGAAGAAATCAAATCTGCTCCGAGTAAATCACCAGATTCTTCGCCTGCAATAATAGCAATTTTAAAAGAACGATCATTCATCATCAAACTTTTCAAATGTTTCTATAAACAACGAATGTTTGTTAGCTTCTTCTATTGTTTCTCTTAAAGACAATATCAGACTTCTATTTGCCTCTACTGCAATGCCAACCAATCCACTTTTTGCAACATTAATTACTGTCGTAGGCCCGATTGATGGCAAATCAACCCGGTGATCTTGTTGTGGTTTTGCTGATTTGACAAGAACACCACCTTTCAACGGAATTTGATTTCTTTCTCGCATTTCATAGACTCGCCGTAACATATTATCGGTTCCTTCTGCACCCTCTAATGCAACAACTCGACCATTAATAGCTACAGCTCCTTGTCCGACATCTAGTTGACCTAAAAGCCTTGTTGCCTTAGCCGCTAATCGAATATCCATACTTTCGTTTTGAGTAGCACGCCGCGATGTTAAATTAAATTCTATCGGAGCTAATAGATCCGGTAGCACTTCATGAACACCAATAACTTGAAAACCACGCGCTTCAATAACTCGTATACAGGCTTTCAATAATGAATCATCCCCACTCCCTAATACCTTTAACAACTTAGGTAAAGCCAATAAAATCGTCCAATCAGGTCGTAATTGTAAAAGAGTCGGCCGCTTTTTTACACCACCTGCCAAAATAACATTGCAAATCGCAGCTTTTTTTAAAGCCTTAAACAACCGCGCTAACTCTCCAATCGATAGTTCGCAATGTTCATAGTTATATAATGTAGCGTCTGCTTCACCACGCAAAAGTACAAGAAAAGGCTTTTGTCCACTTTCTTCAAGTGCCCGAGCAACAGTAACGGGTAAAATACCATTTCCCGCTATAATGGCAACTCTACCGGAAAGAAAACTTCTGTTACCGGAAAAAGACATTTTTAACTCTTATCTGAGCGCATTGTATCACTTTCAAATCGAGGTGTACAATAAAAGCGCTTTCCTCCTTCTTGAATAAAATTAACTATATCAACTACAGATTGAAATGTAGAATAAGAAGAAAAAACATCATTTACGCGTTCTTTAAGCGGTTTATAATGATCAAAAAGCATATTAACTGCATGACGTAATGTATGAATTTCTTTACGTTTAAAACCAGCGCGTTTCATACCGATAATATTTAACCCCGAAAATTTTGCTTGCACGCCAACAGCCATCCCATAGGGAATTAGATCACCAACCAATGCAGATACACCACCAATAAATGCATGATGCCCAATACGAACAAATTGATGAACACCAGAACCACCACCGATAATAACATAATCGCCAACTGTAACGTGACCACCAATCATTGCATTATTTGCAAATGTTACACAATTTCCTACATGACAATCATGTGCAACATGCGCATAAGCAAAAATTGACAATCATTACCAACAATCGTGGTACCTATACTTGAATCGGACCCCCTGTGCATTGTTACACCTTCACGAATCGTGCAATTTCTACCAATAGAAAGCGTTGTATCACCACCTTTATGTTTATTATTTTGTGGATCTGCACCTAAAATTGCATGTGGAAATACTTTACTATTGGCCCCCAACGTTGTTTTTCCCATTACTACAACGTGACTCATTAAATTGCATCCATCGCCGATAACAGCTTTGGGACCAATATGACAAAATGGTCCAATTAACACATTCTCACCAAGCTGTGCTCCCTCCTCTACAAAGGCAGTCGGATGAATTTTTGTACCAGACATTTTTAAATTCCTATTTCACTGTTTGCTCTGATTCGACAATCATTGCAGAAACTTCCGCTTCAGAAACGCAAATACCCTCTACTTCTGCAACACATGAAAAACGTCTAACACCGGATCGCTTTTTTAACAGTTGAACATGAAGCTTTAATTGATCACCAGGTACAACTGGTTTACGAAATTTTGCATTATCAACAGTCATAAGGTAAACTAAGCCTGTTTTTTTATCATCTAATTTTAAAAGTGAAATAGCTCCTGCTGTCTGCGCCATAGCTTCTAAAATTAACACACCAGGCATAACTGGTTTTTCAGGAAAATGCCCCATAAAATAGGGTTCATTAATTGTCACATTTTTAATACCAATAGCTTTTTGATCGCCATCAATTTCAATGATACGATCAATCAACAGAAACGGATAACGATGCGGTAGTATTGACAATAATTTATCAATATCTACAGTTTCTAGACTTTTGATCTCTCCCGTGTTGATCATATCAACGTTTCTCCCTTTTGACTTTACCAATACTACGCAGTGCCGCCACTTCACGAAACCACTGTTTAAATGGTCGTGCTGGAATGCCACCCCATTTTTCACCATCTGGAATATCATTCATAACGCCACTGCCAGCAGCAATTTGAACACATTCACCTATCGCAATATGATCTGCGACTCCAACACTTCCACCAAGCCGAGACATATCACCTATAGATGTACTTCCAGCAATTCCACATTGAGCAGCAATAAGGCAATAACGACCAATTTTTACATTATGAGCAATTTGTACTAGATTATCGATTTTGCTTCCCTCACCGATAATTGTATCTTCGAGTGTTCCGCGATCAATCGTCGTATTTGCACCAATTTCTACACCATCTTGAATGATCACACGACCAAGATGTGGAATTTTTTCAATTCCAGCAACACCATTAACATAGCCAAAACCATCCTGCCCAACACAAACACCAGGATAAAGATAAACTCTATCACCTATTAAAGAGTATTGAACTGTAACTTTAGGAGCAATATAACATTCACGTCCAATACAGCAATTTTCTCCAATAACAGCAGTTGATGAAACAAGTGTACCTGAACCAATTTCAACATTTTTACCAATAACAGCCCCCGCTTCAATACACACATCATGTTCAAGTTTAGCACTTGGATGAATATGTGCATGTGGTGAAATTTCTTTTTTGCCAAACCAAGGTACTGGCTTAACAGAATCAGGAAATAAAATGCGTCCAATCTGAGCAAAATCACGTTGCGGCGTTGATGTCACCAAAACTGCAATAGATTTAGGAATTTTAAAAGCAATATCATTTGTACAAAAAACAGCAACTGCAGAACTTCTTAATAAAGTATCAGAAAATTTTTGATTCTCTATAAAAACAAGAGAACCTTCCTCAGCACTTTCAATAGAAGAAAGGGTATTTATAACTGTATTAGAAAACTCTGGATTAAGAAGTTTTGCACCTGTCAGCTCTGCAACATCAGCGACTGTCAACCGCCGAGAGGGCGTAAAAAAAATGCACCCGCCATCTACAAACACTCTTTCCTAGCCTATTTATTTTTTACTGAAATTTCCCCTCCTCCCAGAGAAAATTCAAATTAGAACTTAGTAGAAATACCAAACTCAAATTTCTGCACTTGATCACCTTTTTGCTGAGTTATTGGCCAAGCATAATTAACACGAAGAGGACCAAATGGAGATTCCCACATCAAACTAACACCCGCAGACGTACGCCATGCACTCCCTGTATCTGTAACCGGCATTTCATTTTGAAGAACAGGTTTATAATTATGGCCATAGAGCGTTGCAGCATCTGCAAATACAGCACCACGAAAGCCTAAACTTTCAGGTACAATAGGTATAGGAAACTGTAATTCAGCAGTTGCATTCATATATGTTTTACCACCTAAGAAATATGCTTCACCACTATTAGAAACCTGACGAGGACCAATTCCGTTATATTTGAACCCTCGAATCATATCAGTACCGCTTTTAAACATATCAAAGATACGGACACCATCTTTACCTATTGCGTGGATATAACCACTACCAACAGAAAGCAAACTAACAAGATCCATCTCATCAGAAAGTGTCTTGTACATCATTGCCTTACCAGTCGTTTTTAAGAATTGAGCGTTTCCACCCAGCCCTGCATATTCCTGCGTAGCACGAATGTATAAACCATCATGCGGATTATTCATATCATCAATAGAATTATAGGTCAGACCATAAACAATGGACGAGCGCCTCCAAGGGCTATGTTTTGCAGCTTGAACAATCGCACCAGAATATTTTCCATATAATTCTCTTATGACATCATCATTAGTTAAATCATAACCTTTACCAAAATCATATTCTTCCTGCACATAAGAATAACCTAAATTGGCAGATAATTGTTCAAAAATTGATACACCAAACCGGAGCGATCCCCCTGTTTGTCGTACATCGTATGCATTATCAGCACGATAAGTACTGCGGAAAATATCAACACCAGCAGACAAACGATAGCCTAAGAAATGAGGCTCAACAAACGAAAAATTATAATTACGAGACTTCTCTTGTCCAGCGCCCAAACTCAATCGAACATATTGACCACGTCCACCAAGGTTACGCTCGGTAACAGAAACCTCAAGAGACATACCTGGAGTATTACCCCCTGTTGTATAACCACCTGAGAAAGAAAGATCTCCTGTCGGAACCTCTAAGACATCTACAATCAATACAACCTGATCAGATTCATCAGTTGGAACCATCGAAATATTAACCGCTTTGAAAAAGCCTAAATTTTCTAGTCGACGCTTTGCCCGTTGCACTAATGTTTGATTATAGGCATCCCCCTCATTTAAATCAATTTCACGACGAATAACATAATCTCGAGTTTTTTCATTACCACGTATTTCAATTCGCTGAACATAAACCCGCGGCCCCTGTTCAATATTATAAACAATTGAGATTGTACGATTTGTAAAATCACGATTTCCTCGTGGATCAACTTTAGCAAACGCATACCCAGAATCAGCAACTTTATTATTAATAATTGCAACAGATTTTTCAACATATGCTGCACTATAAATAATACCTGGACGGGTTTTAAGTGCTTCTTTTATGAATTGGGTATTAATTCCCTCAATATCACTTTCAACCTGAACATCACCAATTTTATAACGTTCCCCTTCATCAAGAACGAAATTAATTTTATAACTATTACTCTTTTCATCAAAAACTACTTTAGATGAAACAATCCGAAAATCTGCATAACCACGATTATAATAAAAACGACGTAATGCCTCTTCATCTGCAGCCAAACGCTCTTCATTATAAACATCACCTCTCATCAATAATGAGAATATTCCTGAAGGTCTTGTTGAAATAACATCGCGTAAGCGGCGCGTTGCAAATGCATTATTCCCTTCAAATGTAATATCGGCAATTTTCGTTTTCTGACCTTCAACAACGTTGAAAACTACATTCACACGCCCTTTCCCTAAATCAATAGTCTGAGCTGTGACAGCAACATTTTTTCGACCAACAGTACTATAAGCTTCCCGAATTATCCTTATATCAGCTGAAAGCTTAGCAGAACTAAAAGTTTCATTCGGTTTCAAAGAAATAAAACGTTTAAGATCAGAATCTTTGAGTGTTCTATTCCCTTGAAACAATACCTGATTAACTACTTCATATTCTTTAACTGTAACAATCAGCTTATTGCCTACCTGATTTATTTTAATATCATAGAACAAACCTAACGCAAAAAGACGTTTCACTGCAGCATCAATATCGTCACTCGCTAAACTTCTTCCAATTACAATTTGTATGTTATCCCGAATTATCTGAGCATCCACAAATTTATTACCATGAACTTCAATAGAATGAATGACAGATGCTTGTGCTTTTTCAACCACCAAAATTGACGTAACGGCTACTGTTGAAGCAACTAAAACTATAGCTAACACCAACATAGATGCTGCGCTAAGAAGTTTCGAATTTGTAGTCATTAGTTTCTTTACCTTAATCTTTTTCTTTAAACATGATATCTCAAAAAATATGTATAAAACAATTTTTTATTCAACGAGACTCTCATGTTCCATCCATTTATTTTTTTCTGACTATAGCATATAATGCCATAATATTTCGCAGATATAGTAAATCTATGGATATGGCAAACAGCTTTTAATCTCCATTTTTTCACCATTATCTAATTTACAAAGCATTTTCTATAATTAATAACCAAACCAACAAAAATAATCATTAAATAGTGCAAAAATCATAAACAGGAAAACAACAAAGAAACCTATATGGAAAATAATTTCCTGAATTTTAATTGGCACTTGCCTTCCGGCAACAGTCTCAATTACATAAAATAATAAATGCCCACCATCAAGTGGAGGAATTGGAAAAAGGTTAATTAGGCCAATGCCAATTGATAGAAAAGCTGCAAAATTCAAAAGAGAGATAAATCCTGAATCACTAATCTGCCAAGCAATCTTAACAGTCTTAGAAGGGCCACTTAACTGGCAACGATCTTCTCGCCCCTCCATTAAACGACTAACAAAAAAAACTGTTTGAGTAATAATAAATGCCGCGCGCTTTGATGCCTCTCTTACTGCTCCCAAAAGATTATAACGAATATGTTTCTCATAAGCTTGATCCAAACGCGTAGGATTAACTGGATCAATAGGTGCTCCCACACCGATCATGCCAACCCGGATCCGATTACCAAATCCATCATCCCTTTCAGTTACCGTTGGTGTAATAACTGTCTTAAACACCTGCCCCATACGTTCTAATTTAAACTCTATGGGATCTTCACTATGAAAAGTCACATAAGTTATTAAATCTTCAAAACTTTCAACCCGCTGACCATCCATTTCAATAAAACGATCACCTAATACCAAACCCGCTTGAATAGCGGGAGCATTTTCCACCAATGAACCAACAATAGGTTCAATAACGACGCGCCCATAAGAAAAGAAAAAAAATGTTAAAACAATAATACTAAAAAGAATATTAAATAAGGGACCTGCAAAAACAGTTGCTGCTCTTTTCCATGCATGAGCACTCGCAAATGAACCATGTACTTGTGGAAACGATTGTGATGATAGCACACTTGTCCCATCTTTATCCCCTACAAATTTCACATATCCTCCCAAGAGAATAAGTGCTAAACGCCACTGTGTGCCATGTTTATCTGTATAACTGAATATTTGTGGCCCAAACCCAAGCGAAAAAATTGATACCCTAATACCGCACCATCGTCCAATAAGATAATGTCCTATTTCATGTACAAAAATGATAACTACAATAACGAAAACAATACCTACCCCCCTTAAAAACAAATCACCTACACTAGATATAATATGATGAAAAAATTCCAAAATACCCTCCCCCAATTTAAATTATACAAAAGAAATTAAAAGGTGTGTTCATACCAGACATAAATGAACCAATGATATACAGAAAAAAAGCGGCACCAACTAAACCATCCATACGATCCATAAATCCACCATGTCCAGGTAATAAAGAACTAGAGTCTTTAATAGAAAATCGCCTTTTCAGCCATGATTGCCCTAAATCACTTATTTGTGAAACAATTGATAAAATTAAAGCAAGTAATGGTATAAAAAAAATTATTGGGCTTTTGTCAAAGGCCCAAAAAGCAACTAATATACCCCCCAAAATTCCGGCAAGCGTACCACTAACCGCTCCTGACCATGTTTTATTAGGTGAAAACCGCGACGCTAATTTCGGACCACGAAACGCACGACCTCCAAAATACGCAATAATATCTGTTCCCCATACGACCACAAATAAAAAAATAACTACCCAAAATCCTAATGCTTCATAACCTCGTAAAAAGGATAGAGCCACCACAGGAACAGATGCATACAAAAAACCACAAAAAACCCAACAAATACTCTTAAGAGATCCAATACTTAACAGCGCTGCAAAAACTACCAAAACGCCAAAAATCAATAAAGCAGGTGCACTTAAAATTAAAAATAAACCAAAAACCAAATAAAAAAAACCGGCTAATATTTTTTGTGAAGTGCTCCATTTTTCTTCAGTAATATTAACCCATTCATAAAGAATGAAGCCTCCAATTCCCCACACAAATAAAAAAATACCGCCCCTCCAAACCATGTTAAGCACAAAGCAATAGTGCCAAAAACAAAAGCTGTCAGAATACGAGAAACAAGATTAGACAAAACGATCTCCAAAGAATCCAAAAAAGGTATAAAACAAAAACCAACATGAGCAAAAATTCTACCCATGCGATATGTATATATTCATATTTTTTTAAGTTTTACCGACACTGATTACAAATTATTTAAAAGTAGTGCCCACGAAACTAATAATCTTAAGTTACAGTCGCCTCAAAAGTTTGTTTATTAAAACAAAACTAAAAATAAAAATACAATTCAGAACGTACTGCCTGATACAAAAAATTAGAAAATTGCTATTCACTACTTTTGCAAATAATTAATCAGGACCCAACATCTGTTTCGTATCCAGATCATTTTTCTGCCGAAACCATCTGTACTTACTCAGAAGATAGAAAAACATCAGAAACTAATCTAGACGAGATAACAGAGTGTTTAACTCATTTATTGTACTCCCCGTTTAAAAGTAACGATAAGATTTAGATCTTTAATCTTGTGTTGTATACTCTGTATTCACAAGCACTTCTAAAATACCTTACGAAAAACTTAATCGATTACCCACAATATAAGCACGAACATTTCTTATTATGCAGATCAATAAGATCATACTTAATAAAAATCTTTAATAATCCCATTCAGAATTTAGTTAGCAAAAAATCGCCTTAGTTAATTTTCAGATAAAAACACAAAAACTACCAACGATTTCAAACCCACTCTTCTTGCATGGCATACAATACAATAAAGAACGTCTATTTTTGATGTTTTGTTATCAAAGTTAATTGTTATACGTGCCCATCAATCCTTTTCCATTCACAATAATGACAGTATAATACAAATATAACATTATTTTTTAAACAAAAATAAATTAAACTTGCATAATATCTGTTTCTTTCACACTCAAAATCTTATCGATATCTGTAATGGTTTCATCTGTAAGTTTTTGAACTTTTTCAGATAAATTACGGGATTCATCTTGGCTAATTTCACCTTCCTTTTCTAATTTTTTCAAATTATCCATACCGTCACGACGAATATGACGAGTGGCAACACGAGCTTGTTCTGCATATTGATGTGCAATTTTTACTAGCTCCTTACGGCGTTCTTCATTTAATTCAGGTATAGGAATACGCAAATTCACACCATCTGTAATGGGATTGAAACCAAAGCCAGAATCGCGAATAGCGCGCTCCACAGCCCCTACCATCGTTTTATCCCATACAGAAACTGAAAGCATACGTGGCTCTGGAACAGAAATATTGGCAACCTGTTGTATAGGTACAGTAGAACCATAAGCTTCAACTGTTAATGGCTCCAATAAACTAGCTGAAGCTCGCCCAGTTCGCAAACCGCTCAATTCGTGTTTAAAAGCTGAAACTGCACCATCCATGCGACGCTTCAGATCATCCATCATCGATGTAACATTCATATTTCTATCTCCTTTAATTACGCCCTGAAAATTATTTTATTCCGATACTATTGTAAATCGACCCGTTCCATTCAATACCTTAACCAAACCACCTTCTTCATGAATAGAATAAACAATAATCGGTACATTATTTTCACGCGCTAAAGTTACCGCTGTCGTATCCATAACAGACAATCCCCATTGTAAAATTTCAACGTATGTTAATTGATCAAAACGCTTAGCCGTAGGATCTATCTTTGGATCAGCAGCATAAATGCCATCCACTTGCGTTCCTTTCAATAAGACATCTGCCCCAATTTCTGCCGCGCGCAAAGTAGCAGCAGAATCAGTAGTAAAAAATGGATTACCTGTACCACCAGCAAAAATAACGACTTTCCCCTGATTCATATAGCTTATTGCCTTACGCTGCGAAAAACTTTCACAAATTTGCGGCATCGCAATCGCAGACAGTACAACCGTTTCGACCCCCAATTTCGTTAATGATGTACGTAAAGCTAAAGAATTAATAGCTGTAGCAAGCATTCCCATATGGTCTCCAGTTACACGATCCCCACCCCGCGAAGCAACAGCAACCCCACGAAAAATATTACCACCACCTATAACAATAGCGACTTCCACACCCATTGCCCGTACTTCAGCAATATCGGAAGCAATACGATCCGCAACTGATACATCAATTCCAAAACTTTGCCCCCCCATAAGTGCTTCACCAGACACTTTTAATAGAATACGTTTATATCGAAAAGCTAACGTCATCCATGATCTCCTAAAGAGCACATTTATTTTCTCTACTTTCGATACACTAAGGGCACCACCTTGTCACGTGATGCCCTTTAAATTAGCTATACTTTTTCATATTAATAGTATAAATTTTTGGCTTTTGCCCAACAATTTTACAAAAACAATTAGCTCTTTGCTGCAGCCGCAACTTCCGCAGCAAAATCAGTTTCTTCTTTTTCCACACCATCACCTAATGCAAAACGAATAAAACCAGTGATCGCTGCTGGTGCCCCAATTGATTTTTCAGCATCCCTCAAAGCAGCTTCAACAGTAACATCAGGATTCATAACAAAGGCTTGAGAAAGCAAAACAACCTCTTCGTAAAATTTACGCATACGCCCTTCTACCATTTTTTCAATAATATTTTCAGGCTTTCCAGATTGACGTGCTTGATCTGAAAAAATTGCTTTTTCACGCTCAATAGCGTTAACATCAACATCCTTTGCTGTTAACGCTAATGGACTGGTTGCAGCAATATGCATTGCAACCTGACGACCAAAAGCAACAGCAGCATCTTTATCTCCAGAAGTTTCAATAGCAACGATAACTCCAAGTTTGCCAAGACCATCAGCCACACTATTATGAATATAAGTAGCAACAACACCATCTTTAACAGACAGTTTAACCGAACGACGCAACGTCATATTCTCACCAATTGTGCCGATTGCATCTTTAATTGTTGCATCTATAGTCTTTTCAGAGCCTGGATAAATAGATGCAGACACAGATTCAACACTACCCTGAGTATCCAAAGCAGCAACTGCTACATTACGCACAATTTCCTGAAAAGCATCATTACGCGCAACAAAATCTGTCTCAGAATTCACTTCAACCAAAACAGCACTTAACCCCTTAGATATCGCACCGATCAACCCCTCAGCTGCTGTACGCCCAGCTTTCTTATCTGCTTTAGCTATTCCCTTTTTACGGAGCCAATCAACCGCAGCCTCCATATCACCATTAGTTTCCGCCAGAGCTGTTTTGCAATCCATCATACCAGCCCCTGATAGTTCGCGAAGTTCTTTTACTTGTAAAGCAGTAATGCTCATATTAAGCCTCTTTATCTTATAACGGCAAAAGCGCGCATAGACAAAACCCTCTGCACGCTTCAACCTCTTTCGTTTAGAAAATAAATGCCTCAACAGGCATTTTCAAATCAAGATTCCACAACCGAAGAAACCGCATCTTCCAAAACAGGCTCCACAGGCATATCAGCCTGAGCTCCTATATCAATATTCATCGCACCTTGCTGACGAGCAATACCATCAAGAGCAGCACGTGCAACAAGATCACAGTAAAGAGAAATTGCACGCGAAGCATCATCATTACCTGGAATCGGATAATCAATACCATCAGGATCACAATTTGTATCAATAATAGCAATCACAGGAACACCTAAACGCTTTGCTTCTTGAATAGCAATATTTTCTTTATTTGTATCAATAATAAACATAAGATCCGGAACAGACCCCATATCCTTAATACCGCCCAGCGCACGATTCAATTTCTCACAATCACGTTCAAGATTTAACCGTTCTTTTTTAGTAAAGCCTTGCGCTTCAGCGGTCAGAATTTTATCAAGTTTACGTAAACGGTGTATTGAATTAGAAATTGTTTTCCAATTTGTTAGCATACCGCCAAGCCAACGCGCGTTAACATAATATTGGGCTGACCGACTAGCTGCATCAGCAATAATATCAGATGCCTGTCGTTTGGTGCCAACAAATAAAACACGACCCCCGTGTGCAACCGTATCTGAAACAAGTTTAAGCGCCTGATACAAGAGCGGAACAGTCTGAGCAAGATCAATAATATGAATATTATTACGCTCCCCATAAATATAGGGAGCCATTTTCGGATTCCAGCGCTGTGTCTGGTGCCCAAAATGCACACCTGCTTCTAAAAGCTGGCGCATTGTAAAATCTGGTAATGCCACAATTTTATCCTTTCCGGTTTAACCTCCGCGAAAAAAGTAAAAAGATTTACTACCGGTGGACACTTGAATAATTTTTTCTACAAGTACCCGAATTCCGCGTGTGGAATAAAAATATCATACTAACATTTGACTTTTTTTCAAGTCATTTTCTGCACAATCATTTAATGCTTGCAAATATCAGAATTCTTTTCAAAATCGAGTAGTTTAAAATTTTTCAATTTTGCGCGTATCGAAAAATCCCCATAATCTATAAGCAGGTCTCGCATAACACCATTTTCATATAAAAGAAAGCTGGTACGATAAAGAGGTAAACCATCTTTATTTTTTGTATCATCAAAATAAGAAATTGTAACAGGCCAATGACTCTCCTCACTTAATTTTCCTAATTTTTTCGTTTCAGAATCAGATATTAACCTCTTTTTGTCTCCAATAACTATACTTTCTTTTATCACTTCATTTGCATTGTCTGTTCCATCAAATACAGCTGTGTGATAAAAATGACGAGCTGCTTTTGCCTGCTGAATAATAGTTTTCAATTGCATAATTGGAAATTCAGCTGTCGTAAGTTTATAAACATCCTCTTTTGGCTTTTTTAATTTAACTATAATTCCATCTTTAGTACGCTCAGCCACCCCTTCGATATTATCTGAAACCTCTTCTCCAATTTTATTTTGAACATTAAAATGGAATTCATGACTATTACCTGTTTCATAACTAGTTATTTGTTGATCCGTTAAACGTATTGGTGCATCTTTCATATAAATACGGTTCACAAAGCGGGACCTTGTGGTATAACCCTGACATGTTGAGCCTGTAAGCTCATAAACCATCCGCCCAGAAACTCCTAGGATCGACATTTCATTAGAAACACTTTCAAGCTGGAAATCATAAACAGCTCGATGAGGCACTAAAAAATAGGCTCTTCAGCTCCTGCGGAACATAGGAGAACATTGTATAAACCTATCATAAATAATAGCTTGATTATTTTTGACTTCCAATTTTTTATTCTGCACACAATCATATAAAAAATTAAAAAACTCCCCTTAAATCATTTCAATACATTTCTTTAAACTAGAAAATAGTTTATGAGATACACTATATCATAGAAAACAGGGAAGTTAAAATATGACCAACTCAATTGAAAGTCGTTTAAAAAAGTTTGGTATTGTTATTCCTGAAGCAACACAACCCATTGCAAATTACATACCAACATCACAAATTGGTAATCAACTTTTCATTTCTGGTCAGTTACCACTGTCTTGTGGAAAACCAGTAACAATCGGAAAAGTTGGTGCAACTGTCAGTGCTGAACAAGCAAAAAAATCAGCAGAAGTATGTGCTCTTAATATCCTTGCACAAATAAAATTAACCCTTGGTGATTTAACTAAAATAAAACGTATAATAAAAATCACCGTCTTTGTTGCAGCAGATCCTAATTTTACTGATATACCTCTTGTCGCTAATGGAGCTTCTGATCTATTTGTCAATATTCTCGGTGAAGTGGGTAAACATGCTCGTTCTGCTGTCGGGGTCTGCACTCTCCCTATGGGAGTTCCTGTAGAAGTAGAAGCTATTATAGAAATCTAGCATTTTCATAAATATCAATATCTGCGCAAAAATCGAATATTACAAATTGCTTATTGCAGTTTATATTTTTTAATCTTAAAAAAACAATGTAAATTAATTCTATTTCTAGATAAATACTACTGAAAGAAAATGCTTTATGAAACAAGTGTATGATAATAATAATATTTTTGCTAAGTTGATTCGTAACGAAATTCCTTCCGTTCGTGTCTATGAAGATAATGATGTTATTGCGTTTATGGATATCATGCCCCAAGCTCCAGGACATACATTAGTTATTCCCCGAAAAAGCTGTAGAAATTTATTAGATGCAGATACGGAAATATTGTTTTCAGTCATTAAAGTTGTTCAAAAAATTGCTAATGCTGTTAAAATAGCTTTTCAAGCGGATGGTATCACAGTCATGCAATTTAATGAAGCAGCTAGTCAACAAACCGTTTATCATCTTCATTTCCATATTATACCGCGGATGGAAGGAGTAGAACTTAAACTCCATAATGATGTCATAACGCCTACAGAAATACTCAAAGAACATGCACAAAAAATCCGATCAGTTCTTTAAAAATGGCTTTAAGTCGTAGAACTCTTTTTTCTCACATATCTTGCAGAATTCAATAAACCCTTGTGAGCTTTATTACCATTTGAGCCAACAGAAGGGTCAGAAGATAAAATTTCTAATTCTAATTTTTCTCTATCACCACTTAATTTATGCGTAAATACGCGAACCATACCACCAGTACGCAACTTTCCAAATAAAATTTCATCAGCTAACGGCTTTTTAATATGTTCTTGTATGATACGACTCAACGGACGTGCTCCCATTTGAGTATCATACCCTTTACGAGCAAGCCATACCATTGCAGACTCGCTGAATTCAAAAGTGATTTCTTTATCAACCAATTGTGCTTCAAGTTGGAAAATAAACTTCTGCACAATTTGACTGATTGCTAATCGAGATAAAGGTGCAAATGGAACAATAGCATCTAACCGATTACGAAATTCTGGTGTAAATAATCGGTTGATAGCTTCTATATCATCACCATCACGGTGTACTTTACCAAATCCAACAGCTGATTTTGCCATATCCGAAGCGCCAGCATTGGTTGTCATAATTAAAATGACATTGCGGAAATCAATTTTTCTACCGTTATGGTCTGTTAATTTACCATAATCCATCACCTGCAATAAAATATTAAATAATTCTGGATGAGCCTTTTCGATCTCATCTAACAATACAACAGCATAAGGATTCTGATCAACAGCATCTGTGAGAAGACCACCTTGATCAAACCCTACATAGCCCGGAGGAGCTCCTATCAAACGTGCTACTGTATGCCGTTCCATATATTCCGACATATCAAAACGCAACAACTTAATCCCTAAAGAAGATGCCAGTTGTTTCGCAATTTCAGTTTTCCCAACACCTGTTGGTCCCGAAAATAAATAACTTCCTATCGGTTTTTCTGATTCACGCAATCCTGCTCGTGCTAGCTTTATGGACGATACAAGCATTCCAATCGCTTGATCTTGTCCGTAAACAACATGCTTGAGTTCTTTCTCAAGCTTTTCAAGGATTTTACGATCATCATTAGAAACTGTTTTTGACGGAATTTTTGCTATAGCTGCAACTGTAGATTCAATTTCTTTAACACCTACGCTTTTTCTTCTTTGTTTTTTTGGCAAAAGCATCTGTACAGCACCACTTTCATCAATAACATCAATTGCTTTATCCGGCAATCGACGGTCAGCTATATAACGTGAAGATAACTCTACTGATGCTACCATTGCTGCATCAGTATATTTAATTTGGTGAAATTCTTCAAAATAAGGTTTTAGTCCTTGCAAAATTTTAATCGCATCAGCGACAGATGGCTCATTAACACTAATTTTCTGAAAACGACGCGTCAAAGCTCGATCGAGTTCAAAAATTTTTCGATATTCTCTATAAGTTGTCGAACCAATACATCGAATCATACCTGAAGATAATGCAGGTTTTAAAAGATTTGCTGCATCCATATACCCCCAGACGTAGCTCCTGCACCAACCAATGTATGAATTTCATCAATAAATAAAATAGCACCCGGATACTGTGCTAATTCTTTAACAATTCTCTTTAACCGCTCTTCAAAATCACCACGATAGCGTGTGCCAGCAACAAGCCCCCCCATATCAAGAGAAAATATTGTTGCATTCAACAAAATCTCGGGCACTTTTTCATCAACGATGCGTCTAGCCAACCCCTCAACTATGGCCGTTTTTCCAACACCAGGTTCACCAACTAACAGTGGATTATTTTTTGACCTTCGACATAAAACCTGCATTATTCGTGAAATCTCTGTGTCACGACCAATTAATAAATCAATTTTTCCATTGCGCGCTTTACAATTCAAATTAACACAATAAGTAGCAAGTGCACTTGCTACTTTGTCATTGTTTTCCAAAACATGCTGATCTAACTGTTCTTCAAGATCCTCAAGTAATAGAGACAACTCATCATCACGTATAGCACCATGTGAAATGAAACGCACAGCATCATAGCGCGTCATTCCCATTTCTTGAAGAAAATATGCTGCATGACTTTCACGTTCAGAAAAAATTGCAACAAGAACATTTGCCCCCGACACTTCATCTTTTCCCGCTGATTGAGCATGAATCACCGCGCGTTGAATAACACGCTGAAAAAATGCTGTTGGTTTTGTATCTTTATTGGTTTTGATTTGTACATCCAACTCCGATTGGATATAATTAGTCAAACGCTCCCGTAACTTTTCTAAATCGACCTGACACGCATGGATCACTGAACTTGCATCAACATCATCTAATAAAGCAAGTAAAAGATGCTCTAATGTTGCATATTCATGCTGCGCTTGAGCAGCAATTGTTAATGCACGATGCAAAACCTCTTCAAGGCTGGGTGTAAAAGATGGCATAACCCTCTCACTTCTATTCCATTACACATTGTAATGGATGTTCATTTTGACGTGCACATTCCATAACTTGCACAACTTTCATTTCAGCCACTTCATAGGTATAAGTACCGCATTCACCTATCCCATTTTGGTGAACATTTAACATAATACGTGTTGCTTCCTCAAAACTTTTTTTAAAAAATTCTTTAAAATAAAAACAACAAAATCCATAGGTGTGTAATCATCATTCAGTAAAAGAACACGGTATAATTTAGGTTTTTGAAATTTTGATTTAATTTGAGGTATGATAATAGTATCATATTTATCTTCACTCCAGCTCTTGCTCTTTCTATTTTGCATAGTATAAAATATGAGTTTTTTAGTTAATATCATTATCATTTTCCATGTAGTATGCTTTTTATTAATTTAAAATCCTTTCATAACCATTGTAATACTTAAGTGTATGAAAAATAAAACTTTCTTTTAAGATCAGATTTAAGTCAAATAGAGAGACTCACAAAATAACCTTTATAAACAAATTAGTAACATCATTCATTTAAATTGTGTTAAGCTAACTGCAACAAAAAAGATCTTGATGCGATTATTTGGCATAAATAAGGTATTACAAGTGTATATTAACTGGCGAAAAATTGCACCTTTCTACAAAAGAATAGTTGCTGTTTTTATTGTTTTAGCTATTTCTTATTCTTCAGTGAAAGCTACTCCTAAAGAAGCTTACCCTGATAAATACGCGGCTATTGTTATAGATGCACATACAGGAAAGACCTTATTTCAAGCCAACGCGACTTTAAAACGTTATCCTGCCTCTTTAACAAAAATGATGACGTTGTACATGCTCTTTGAAGCTATGGAAGTACGTCGCGTAACACCAAATACGCCCATCCCTGTCTCAGCTTACGCAGCAGCACGCCCACCAACGAAAATAGGCTTTAAAGCAGGTCAAACAATTTCTGTAGAAGAGGCCGCCAAAGCTCTCATTACAAAATCAGCAAATGATGTTGCTACTGCTGTAGGGGAATATCTTGGTGGCAGTGAACCAAAATTTGCTCGAATGATGACAGTAAAAGCCCGTAAACTTGGTATGACGAATACTCGTTTTGCAAATGCTTCAGGTCTTCCAGATGCCCGCAATTATTCTACAGCAAAAGATATGGCCACTCTAGCATTAGCTTTGCGCAAACATTTTCCCCAGCAGTACAAACTGTTTAAAACAACGAGTTTCTCTTTTCGTGGCAAAACAATTAACAACCATAATAAATTAATAAAAACAATAAAAGGCGTTGACGGAATTAAAACAGGCTATACACAAATGTCAGGTTCTAATTTAGCCACATCAATGCATATTGAAGGACGCTCCATTGTTGCTGTGGTAATGGGAGGAAAATCATCTACAGAGCGTGATATTCATATGACTAACTTGTTGAACCGGTATTTGTCAAAAGCAAGTCGTAAGAAAGCGAATGAATATTTAGTAGCTATGGTATCCTATAATTTACCCACTGGAGCAGCCATCCCTATACCTGTCGCTAAAACAAATCAAACTGACTTAGATGATGATGTCTCCGCACTTCTAACAGCACTTGCAGCGCAACCTAATGAGTTAAACACAGCTATAGCTGCTGTAAATCAGGTGATTATACCAACTCCTAATCCTCACAAAACCACATCTGTAGAGATAGATAAAATCATCACTGCTTCTTTATCTACAAGTGGTGGATGGGCCATTCAAATTGGTTCTCTTCCCAGTAAAGAACAGGCAAATACTCTGCTTTCAAAAGCCAAGAATACAGCTTATTCAGCTTTAAAACATACATCTGCACATATGCAACTATTTGAAAAAAGTGGACATCGTTATTATCGTGCCCGGTTTGTTGGTTTTCAATCAAAAAAAGCTGCGCATGATGCTTGTTCTACTTTAAAGAAAGCAAATTTTAACTGCTATACTGTAATCTATTAAAAGTTTTTGAATTCTGCATTAAGGATAGTGCCATGACACATAACGTTATTTCCCCATCTCTTAAAAAGGGAAAACAGTTGAAGCAATCACCCCTCCTCTCACTACGTTCTCTTCACGATGCCGCAACTAAACTTGCTAATTTAAAGCACACCCCAACGGTGTCAAACACGCATTCTCTTGTTAGTCTTCTTATTTGTCAAATAAATCGAAATCGTCGTTTAGCTACACCTCCTGTACGCATTCACTTACGGGTTGCGAGTCACACAGGAAATATACCTGTCAAACTCCGTTTAGGAGCAACAAATACTTAATTCTATTACCTATTTCTTATAGGAAAAATACTTGATCAATAATAAAGTATTTATTCACCATGTGAGATTTTAAAAAAATTTAAAGTGCACGGTTTTTATTTTTAATTTACAAAGATTCCAGCATGAATTTCTGTTTTTACTGTTTAACATTTTATCTTTAGTGTTTGAATAACACTCTTCTTAGAAGACGCAAAAATATCAAAACTATCCTACCAATACAGAATCTAACATCAAGCGGTATATTGTTTACCTTTATTATATAAATAAGAAAACATCTATGAAACGATAATAACAACAACACCGAATGTTGGTGCTAATGATTTACTAAAAAGAAATTCCTCTGATCATTTGCTGCTTCACTTAAACGATATCCCCTTATCAAAGTCATGCTCTTTCAATACATAAAGTACTCTTAAAAAAGTACTATTTTTTGATGCATAAATAACTAATCATTTTACCAAATGAAGCACCCTTATATAGCCTAACATGATGTAACATTGCGTGCAAGGCCACCTTTACTTGTCTCTTTATAGCGCTCACTCATATCATAGCCTGTTTGGCGCATTGTTTCAATACAAGCATCAAGAGAAACAAAATGTGCTCCATTACCATGTAAAGCAAGAGAAGAAGCTGTTACGGCCTTAACAGCACCCATAGCGTTGCGTTCAATACATGGAACTTGTACAAGGCCAGCGACTGGATCACATGTCATTCCTAAATGATGTTCAAGAGCAATTTCAGCAGCATTTTCAACTTGAGCGGGTGTACCACCCAATGCTGCTGTCAATCCTGCTGCTGCCATTGAAGATGCTGTCCCCACTTCACCCTGACAACCAACTTCTGCACCAGAAATAGAAGCATTATGCTTAATGATACCGCCAATAGCTGCTGCTGTTAACAAAAAATTATGCATCCCTTCTCGATTGGAACTATTATTAAATTGCAGATAACAACGTAGAACAGAAGGTACAACACCAGCTGCACCATTCGTCGGTGCAGTGACAATACGGCCACCAGCTGCATTTTCTTCATTTACTGCTATAGCGTATACAGAAAGCCAATCATTGATCCAAAGTGAGTAGTTACGATTTTTTTTCTGATCTTCTAAAAGCTCTTGATATAGTTTTTTGGCACGTCTTGGAATGCGTAACCCACCCGGTAACTCACCTTCTTGTGAAAGCCCCCTATCAATACAATCTGACATAGCTGAACAAATCTCATCGAGTGCAGTATCAAAAACAGCATGCTCCATCCTTGTTTCTTCATTGATACGCTTCATTTCAGCAATCGAAAGGCCTGAATTTTCTGCCATTAGTAACATTTCACTCGCCGAATCAAAAGGATATGGCACCTGAGATGTCTCTAATTTTGTATTATAATTCACATCATTTAATTCATTTTCGGTTACCACAAAACCGCCACCAATAGAATAATAAATCCGCCGTAAGAGGATATTCCCATCAGAATCAAGCCCTTCAAATGCAAGACCATTAGTATGCCCAGATAAAACTTTTTTTCGTTCAAAAATAAGATCATTCTGCAAATCAAAATGATAAGCAGGGTGGCCTGTTGGTTGCACCTGTTTTTCCTGTTTAACTTTTTCTAAAAGAATCCCCATATTATTAGGATCAACAGTAGACACTTTTTCTCCCAACAATCCTAATATAATAGCTTTATCTGTAGCGTGACCAACACCAGTAAAAGCCAAAGAACCGTGAAGATAAACACGAATTCGAGAAATCCTCACATGAGATGAACAAGATAAACTCTCTGCTAGAATTTCTTGCAAAAACATATTAGCAGCCGTCATTGGCCCCATTGTATGAGAGCTAGAAGGGCCAATACCAATTTTAAAAAGTTCAAAAACAGATAGAAACATCACTTACCCCAAAACAAAATGCAGATTTTGAGTATAAGCTTTTTTATTATTTTTGTCTCATTTAAAATCAAATTGTAAGATAAGCTAAAAAAATGACAGCAATAAATATTAACGTTGCGCGCCTTGCCACCATCCAACAGTTTTTCTCTATATTATCTTCCATCTTCGACCTTTGAGAAATTAATTAGTTATCCAAAATACCACTATTTTAATGCGAAAAGTTTAATAAAATAAGTGCTAATATGCAATATTAAAGTAAAATGGAAGCTATAAATTTCATTGAAATATTCCTTATAATGCCTCAAATTTTTAAATTAATCACCCAATACATAAAAACGTTGTATTAAAAAAAATCAAACAAAACGTACAAAATTTTTGATCGGTTCGCGTTCAGTTTCAAAATTGTTTTCTGGAGCGTTGACATCGCGATAACCAAGCGCCATACCACATATAAGACGCCGCTCAGAAGACACTGATAAAAGTGTACAAATTTGTTTATGGTAATCGGCAAAAGCTGCTTGAGGGCATGTGTCTAATCCAAATCCACGCGCTACTAACATAATTGTCTGCATAAACATACCTAAATCAAGCCAACTACCAAGTTCCATATCCTGATCCATTGTAAACAAGAGTCCAACAGGTGCACCAAAAAATGAAAAATTTCGCGCATGTTGGCGAAGCATTTTTTCTTGTTCACCTTTCTGGATTTCAAGACTTTTATAAAGATCCAAACCAACCTTTCGACGCCGAGAAAGATAAGGCTCTCGCCATTGGCGAGGATAATAACGATATTCACGCTCTCCTTTTACACCTGATAGTACAAGCCGTGAAAGTTCTTGCCCTACTTTTTGCAACATATCCCCTGTTATAACAATTACTTGCCAAGGCTGAAGGTTTGCTCCAGATGGTGCTCGCGCTGCGAGTTTTAAAATTTTCTTGACTGTTTCCTGCTCAACAGGTTGGTTAGTAAAAGCTCTAATTGATTTTCGTGACAAAATAGATTGAAAAATATCAAAAGTAGAATTGGTCATTGCTTTTACTTCCCCCCCCCCGACAAGAAAATAAATTGAAATACCATTGCTGTCTAATAAAAAAATTTTCTATAACAAAGAAACAATATAATGCACTTAAATAAAACATACTCGCTTCTAAAAATTTGAGTTATGTTTCACATATTTTTCTATTATATCAACTCACGAAAATCTACAAATTCTTACGTATAATGACACATCTTATTTTTTTATTGCTAGCTTTAACTTCTAACTTTTTCACCACTAACACTTCTCTGGAAAAAGACAATACAGAAAGTTTAACTAATTATTTTCGTAAATGCATACCTAAAATCAATTTTTTAGATCATACGAGACAATTTTATCGTTTTTTAATCCCCCTATCTCATAACCTTTCATAGAAAATACTAGTCGATATGGATTTTCTATTTGATTGCACAACAATTGAAACTTTATAGCTAAACAATAAGCATTACTGATATTATTATCAATTAATATAAAAAAACTAAACTATAATTGCTTATAATTTTACAGTCATATATTATTAAGAATAATCTACTATTTCTGCATTTCAAAACTAAAGAAATACCTGAAAACTCAGGCATTTTCCTATTACCCTTTGGCATATATTAATCAAAATTATTCAACAGCGGCATTAGTCGTCATATCCGTTAACATAACTTTGCTCTCTTCACTATGATTAGATTTGCGCTGTTCATCTACGATTAAATCATCACGAATCGCGGCAATACGACGAATTTGAGCAATTGTGCCACCTGTACCTGCAGGAATAAGCCGACCAACAATAACATTCTCCTTCAACCCTTGCAAAGTATCAATCTTTCCAGAAACTGCTGCTTCAGTAAGTACCCGAGTTGTCTCCTGAAACGACGCCGCTGAGATAAAGGATGGCGTCTGAAGAGATGCTTTCGTAATTCCAAGAAGTATAGGGTTACCAGATGCAGGCTTTTTACCTTCCGCAATTAGATTATCATTGATTTCATCTAATTCAATACGATCAACATTATCACCTGGAATATAACTAGAATCACCAGATTCCGTAATTTCAACCTTTTGCAACATTTGACGAACAATCACTTCAATGTGCTTATCATTAATCAAAACACCCTGTAAACGATAAACTTCTTGAATTTCATTAACAAGGTAAGACGCCAAAGCCTCAACACCCTTAATTGCTAAAATATCATGAGGTGCTGGGTTGCCATCAAGAATATAATCACCTTTTTCAATCTGATCGCCTTCTTGTAAATGAAATAGCTTACCCTTTGGAATTAAATATTCTACTGGCTCAAGATTTGTATCATTTGGTTCAATAATAATACGGCGTTTATTTTTATAACCACGACCAAACCGAACTGTACCACTGACCTCAGCAATAATAGCGTGATCTTTTGGACGCCGCGCTTCAAAAAGCTCAGCCACACGTGGCAAACCACCCGTAATATCTTTGGTCTTAGCACTTTCCATTGGCAAACGAGCAATAACATCTCCCGCCTTAACGTAAGAACCAAGCTCAACAGAAAGGATAGTATCCACTGACATCATGTAACGAGCTTCACCCCCTTTGTGCAACTTAGCAATACGCTCACCTTTTTTATCTGCGTGAATGATAATTGCTGGTTTTAATTCAGCACTGCGTGGATTAGCACGCCAATCAATCACCAAACGCTTTGTAATCCCTGTAGATTCATCAGCTGTTTCAGTTACTGATAAACCATCAATCATATCTTCAAAACCTATATAGCCATCAACTTCAGTAAGAATCGGTCGAGTGTAAGGATCCCACTCTGCTATACGTTGTCCACGTTTAACAACATCACCATCATCAACAAAAATGCGTGAACCATAGCTAACACGATGCACAACACGCTCTTTACCAGTTTCATCCTTGACAATAACAGCCATATTGCGCCCCATAACCACCAAATGGCCTTCAGAATTGCGAACTACATTACGATTACGTAGTTCTACTGTACCTTCATAAGACGCTTCAAAATAAGATGAATCAACAACCTGCGCCGTTCCCCCTAAGTGGAATGTACGCATGGTAAGCTGCGTTCCTGGTTCACCGATTGACTGAGCCGCAATCACACCAACTGCTTCACCCTGATTGACCGGCGTTCCACGTGCCAAATCACGACCATAACATTTAGCACAAACACCAAGACGTGTTTCACAAGTCAAAGCAGAACGAATCTGAACAGACTGAATTCCAGCTTCTTCAATCCTAGCGACATCAGCCTCTTCAATCATCGCACCACCTTGAAGAATAACTTCACCAGAAACTGGGTGTAAAATATCAAAAAGTGCTGTACGACCGAGGATTCTTTGGCCAAGCGATGCAACAACTTGTCCTGCATCGACGATTGGCTGCATAGTAAGACCTTTTACAGTACCACAATCAACTGCTGAAATAATAGCATCTTGCGCAACATCAACAAGACGTCGTGTTAAATAACCAGAGTTAGCAGTTTTCAATGCAGTATCAGCAAGCCCTTTACGAGCACCATGGGTCGAATTAAAATATTCGTTAACAGTTAAACCCTCTTTAAAATTAGAAATGATCGGTGTTTCGATAATTTCACCGGATGGTTTTGCCATTAATCCACGCATACCAGCTAATTGCCTCATCTGATTAGCAGATCCACGCGCACCCGAATGTGACATCATGTAGATTGAATTCATTTGCCGCTGAGAACCTGTCTTTGGATCAAATGCAACAGCCTGAATACGCTTCATCATTTCATCCGCAATGCGATCAGTACATTTACCCCAAGCATCCACAACTTTGTTATATTTTTCACCCTGTGTAATTAAACCATCATTATATTGTTGCTCATATTCCTTAGCCAAAGCTTCCGTTTCTGCAACCAAACGTGACTTGCTATCGGGGATAACCATATCATCTTTACCAAAAGAAATACCAGCACGACAAGCATGAGAAAAACCAAGCTGCATAATACGATCACAGAAAATAACCGTTTCTTTTTGTCCACAATGCCGATAAACTTGATCAATTATTTTAGAAATGTTCTTTTTAGTCATCTCCCGATTAACAATATCAAATGAGATATTTGGATTTTTAGGTAAAAGCTCACCAATAACCAAACGACCTGGCGTTGTGTCGTAGAGTTTGGCAACCTCTTTACCATTTTCATCTATATTTTTAAAACGGCCTTTTATCTTCGTATGAAGAGTCACAACCTTGTTCTCTAAAGCATGATATAATTCCCCCATATCAGCAAACGCCATCCCTTCACCTGGTTCTTTTTCAGAAACAATTGAAAGATAATAAAGACCAAGAACCATATCTTGTGATGGAACAATAATTGGCGCACCATTGGCTGGATGTAGAATATTATTAGTCGACATCATTAAAACACGAGCTTCAAGCTGAGCTTCGAGTGAAAGAGGAACATGCACTGCCATTTGATCGCCATCAAAATCCGCGTTAAAAGCCGTACATACCAATGGGTGAAGTTGTATTGCTTTCCCTTCAATCAAAACAGGCTCAAAAGCTTGAATCCCTAAACGATGAAGTGTTGGTGCACGATTTAGCAAAACAGGATGTTCACGAATAACTTCATCCAAAATATCCCAAACTTCCGGATGTTCTTTTTCAACAAGCTTTTTGGCTTGTTTTACAGTCGATGAATAGCCTTTTGCATCAAGTCGCGCATAAATGAATGGCTTAAATAATTCGAGAGCCATTTTTTTGGGAAGACCACATTGATGCAATTTTAATTCAGGCCCTGTCACAATAACAGAACGGCCTGAATAATCAACACGCTTCCCAAGTAAGTTTTGACGGAAACGCCCTTGCTTACCTTTTAGCATATCTGAAAGTGACTTTAACGGACGTTTATTTGCCCCAGTAATCACGCGTCCACGGCGACCATTGTCAAATAATGCATCAACCGCTTCTTGTACCATACGTTTTTCATTGCGTACAATAATTCCAGGAGCACGTAGCTCAATCAACCGTTTCAAACGATTGTTACGATTTATAACACGTCGATAAAGATCATTTAAATCCGACGTTGCAAAACGACCGCCATCAAGCGGAACCAATGGACGTAAATCTGGTGGAATCACCGGAATTGTTTTCATAATCATCCATTCTGGTTTATTACCAGATTCAAGGAAGCTTTCAACAATCTTGAGACGCTTAATCAGTTTTTTTTGCTTTAATTCCGAAGTCGTGTCAGCCAATTCGACGCGTAAATCATTCGCTATTTTATCCAACTCCATTGCAGCAAGAAGCTCATAAATAGCTTCTGCACCAATCATAGCAGTAAATTGGTCCTCTCCAAATTCATCAATAGCCAACATATACTCTTCTTCGGAAAGAAGCTGGTGTAACTTGAGCGATGTTAGACCTGGTTCGGTAACAATATAATTTTCAAAATAAAGAATTCTTTCGATATCCTTTAAAGTCAAATCTAAAAGAGTAGAAATACGACCTGGTAATGACTTAAGAAACCAAATATGGGCGACCGGAGCTGCAAGTTCAATATGCCCCATACGTTCACGACGTACACGCGAAAGAGTAACTTCTACACCACACTTTTCACAGATAATACCTTTATATTTCATACGTTTATACTTGCCACATAGACACTCATAGTCTTTAATAGGACCAAATATACGCGCACAAAAAAGACCATCACGCTCTGGCTTAAATGTCCGATAATTAATAGTCTCTGGCTTTTTTATTTCGCCGTATGACCAGGACAGAATCTTCTCAGGACTCGCAATTGAAATACGAATAGAGTCAAATGTCTGCGTTGGTACCTGAGGATTGAAAAGATTCATGACCTCGTGGCTCATGCTGTTCTCCTTCAAAGATTTTTAGAATCCGCTGTGATGGCTCTTTCTTTTATCATCACAGTCTTATTTAAAACCTATTTCGACTTTTAAAATCAGCTATTTACTACCTTAACAGTCCTTCAAACTGATTAGAGCGCATTGTTTCCTGTGCGCCCTCAAATCTATTACTCTGTTGCATTAGACAACGGCTGGTGTGCTACAAACCCGCGTGCATCATCAAGTTCTACATTAAGACCAAGTGAACGCATTTCTTTTACCAACACATTAAAACTTTCAGGTATACCTGCCTCAAATGTATCATCACCGCGAACAATTGCTTCATAAACTTTTGTCCGACCAGCCACATCATCTGATTTAACTGTCAACATCTCCTGCAAAGTGTATGCAGCACCATAAGCTTCAAGAGCCCATACTTCCATTTCTCCAAAACGCTGACCACCGAATTGCGCTTTACCACCTAATGGTTGCTGAGTAACAAGCGAATAAGGCCCAATTGAACGTGCATGAATTTTGTCATCAACAAGATGATGTAATTTAAGCATGTAAATATAACCTACCGTTACCGGACGATCAAAAGGCTCTCCTGTACGACCATCGTAAAGCGTCACTTGTCCTGAACTATCCAAACCTGCATCTTCCAACATCATATTGATATCAGCTTCATGAGCACCATCAAAAACAGGTGTCGCAATTGAAACACCCTTTCTCATCTGAAGCGCCAATTTAAAAAGACTTTCATTATTATACTTACGCACTGATTCATTACGGTCATTATCAGGAATGAGATTTTCAATACATTGACGTAAAGGAAGTATATCCCCAGTTCCCTGATAAAGCTCTACCAAATCACCAATTTTTTTGCCCATCCCTGCACACGCCCAACCAAGATGTGTTTCAAGAATTTGACCAACATTCATACGACTAGGCACACCCAGTGGGTTTAACACGATATCAGCATGCGTCCCATCTTCAAGAAAAGGCATATCCTCTATAGGAAGAATGCGCGATACAACACCCTTATTACCATGACGCCCTGCCATTTTATCTCCTGGTTGGATTTTGCGCTTTACAGCTACAAAAACCTTCACCATTTTCATAACACCAGGAGGCATCTCGTCGCCTCTTTGAACTTTTTCAACCTTATCCATAAAGCAACGTTGCAACGTTTCCTTTGATTCATCATACTGCTTACGTAAAGCTTCAATTTCATTTTGAAGCTTTTCATCATCAACAGCAAATTGCCACCATTGCGATCGTGAATAAGAATCCATTATTGTGCTATCAAGCTTCTTGCCTTTTGAAAAACCTTTCGGACCTTCTATTGCAACTTTATCTTTCAACATATCCGCAAGACGTGCATAAACGTTTCGATCAAGAATCGACTGCTCATCATCACGATCTTTGGCTAAACGCTCAATTTCCTCACGTTCAATCGCCATCGCACGTTCATCTTTCTCCACACCATGACGATTAAAAACACGCACTTCAACAACAGTACCAAAAGTTCCAGGAGGCATCCGCATAGAGGTATCACGGACATCTGAAGCTTTTTCACCAAAAATCGCACGCAAAAGCTTTTCTTCTGGTGTCATTGGACTTTCACCTTTTGGCGTAATTTTACCAACTAAAATATCGCCAGGTTGAACTTCAGCACCAATATAAATAATACCAGCCTCATCAAGATTCCTTAATGCCTCTTCTGCAACATTAGGAATATCACGGGTAATTTCTTCTGGTCCAAGTTTAGTATCACGTGCAGCAACTTCAAACTCTTCAATATGAATTGAAGTGAATACATCATCAGCAACAATGCGCTCAGAAAGCAGAATAGAATCTTCATAATTATAACCATTCCAAGGCATAAACGCTACAAGAACATTTCGCCCAAGAGCTAAATCACCAAGATCAGTTGATGGACCATCAGCAATGATATCACCTTTTTCTACTCGATCACCAACATGCACAAGAGGACGTTGATTAATACAAGTAGACTGATTGGAACGCTGAAATTTCTGCAAACGATAAATATCAACACCAGACTTTGAAGGATCCAAATCCTCCGTTGCACGAATAACAATACGTGTTGCATCAACCTGATCAACAATACCACCACGTTTTGCACCAATAGCAGCACCAGAATCACGGGCAACTATCGATTCCATACCTGTACCGACAAATGGCGCCTCAGCGCGTATAAGTGGAACTGCTTGACGCTGCATGTTTGACCCCATCAACGCACGGTTTGCATCATCATTTTCCAAAAATGGAATAAGAGCAGCAGCCACTGAAACCAACTGTTTTGGTGAAACATCCATCAAATCCACATGATCACGTGGAGCCATTAACACTTCACCTGCGTGACGACAAACTACAAATTCTTCTGTAAAACGTCCCTCTGAATCTAATGAAGAATTAGCTTGAGCCACATAATGTTTTGACTCTTCCATTGCAGAAAGGTAAATCACCTCTGTTGTCACTTTACCGTCAATAATCTTGCGATACGGACTTTCAATAAAACCATATTTATTAACTCGTGCAAATGTTGCTAAAGAATTAATAAGACCAATATTGGGACCTTCAGGTGTTTCAATTGGGCAAATACGACCATAATGCGTAGGATGCACATCACGCACTTCAAAACCTGCACGCTCACGTGTTAAACCACCCGGCCCAAGAGCAGAAAGACGACGTTTATGGGTAATCTCTGATAATGGGTTAGTTTGATCCATAAACTGCGACAATTGTGAAGATCCAAAAAATTCACGAACCGCTGCTGCTGCCGGCTTTGCGTTAATCAAATCCTGTGGCATAACAGTATCAATTTCAACGGATGACATACGCTCTTTTATTGCACGTTCCATACGAAGCAAGCCAATCCGATATTGATTTTCCATCAACTCCCCAACTGATCGAACACGACGATTGCCGAGATTATCAATATCATCAATCTCACCATGGCCATCACGTAATTCAACCAACATCTTAACAACACCAAGAATATCTTCCTGACGCAGGATACGAACCGTATCGGGACAATCAAGACCCATACGCAAATTCATTTTAACACGGCCAACAGCTGAAAGATCATATCGTTCAGGATCAAAAAACAACGAAAGAAACATAGCTTCCGCCGTATCTATTGTCGGAGGCTCACCTGGACGCATTACTCGATAGATATCAAATAGTGCATCTTGCCGACTTTCATTTTTATCCACCTTTAAAGTATTGCGGATATACGCACCAACATTCATATGATCAATATCAAGAACATCAATTTTATCAGCATTAATATCAAACAAAATCTTCAATGCTTTGTCGTCAATTTCATCGCCGGCTTCAAGATAAATCTCACCTGTTTGATAATTAACAATATCTTCTGCTAGATAAGAGCCTAATAAATCATCTTCACTAACTCTAATCGCTTTCAGACCTTCTTCTGCCAAAATTTTTGCAGTACGAACTGTGAGCTTTTTACCCGCTTCAGCAACCACCTCACCACTATCTGCATCAACAAGATCAGAAACCAGTTTCATCCCCTTAAAGCGATCAATTGAATAAGGAACACGCCAACCATTTTCGACTCGCTCATAAGTAATTTTATTATAAAATGTCGATAAAATATCTGACGCATCCATCCCCAATGCCATCAAAAGGCTCGTAACCGGAATCTTACGCCGCCGATCAATACGGGCATAAATAATATCTTTAGAATCGAACTCAATATCAAGCCAAGAACCACGATAGGGAATTACACGAGCTGCAAAAAGTAATTTTCCTGATGAATGCGATTTCCCCTTATCATGATCAAAAAACACCCCTGGAGAACGATGCATCTGCGAAACAATAACACGCTCTGTACCGTTAATGACAAAAGTACCATTACTTGTCATTAAAGGCATATCGCCCATATAAACGCCCTGTTCTTTAATATCTTTGATATCTTTCGAGCCTGTGTCTTCATCAATATCAAATACGATTAAACGCAATATCACCTTTAATGGAGCCGCGTAAGTTAAATCACGCTGACGACACTCTTCAACATCAAATTTGGGTAAATCAAATTCGTAACGAACAAATTCAAGCATAGCTGTACCAGAAAAATCCGAAATAGGAAATACTGATTTAAAAACAGCTTGTAAGCCTTCATCTGGACGCCCATCTTCTGGCTCCTCAATCATGAGGAATTGATCATATGATGCTTTTTGAACTTCAATAAGATTCGGCATTTCTGCTACTTCAGGAATCTTACCAAAAAACTTGCGTACGCGCTTACGACCATTGAATTGAGACATCATCGCTAGGGTCTGAGCCATCATCGTTCCTCGATCTTTACTATTCAAGGCAGACTAACCTTGAAAGCTCCATACCATTAGCCTGCATACACAGACCAGTTTATTTGATACCCTGTGAGCACCGCTTACTTTCATACACCTAACCAAATATTCATTTATTTAGTTCTGTTATTAAGTTCTCACAGATTAAACCTACCTCTTTACAGCCACTAAACTGTTAGGAAAAAAGCTGTATCAATTAAACCTTTTCCCTAGAAAGAGGAAATCGGTGGACATAAACATCCACCGACACAATTAAAATCACTTAAGCTCAACCTTAGCACCTGCTGCCTCAAGTTGAGTTTTAATTTTTTCTGCCTCGTCTTTTGAAACACCTTCTTTAATAGGCTTAGGCGCCCCTTCAACCAAGTCCTTCGCTTCCTTAAGACCAAGACCAGTAAGGGCACGAACTTCTTTAATGACATTAATTTTTTGAGCACCACCATCAACAAGAATAACATTAAAATCTGTTTTTTCTTCAGCAGCCGAAGCAGCCGCACCACCAACAGCAGCAACCGCTACAGGAGCAGAAGCGGAAACACCCCATTTTTCCTCAAGTAGTTTCGAGAGCTCAGCAGCCTCTAAGACAGTAAGGTTAGAAAGATCTTCTACGATCTTTGTTAGATCAGCCATTTTTAAATTCCTTCAATTAAGAGGTTTGAATCATTGTTTAAAATTTATCTCAAAAACAGAAAAACATTAAAATCTTTCTGTAATTACAAAACACAAAACAGTACTAAGCCGCTTGACCCTCCTGAGCATATGCACCAACAACACGCGCAATTTGACTCGCAGGAGCATTGACAACCTGAGCAACACGAGTTGCAGGAGTGGAAATTATACCTACAAGCTTTGCCCGCAATTCGCTCAATGAAGGCAATGAAGCTAATGATTTCACAGCATCAACACTCAAACTTGTTGCACCCATTGAACCACCAAGGATGACAAATTGTTCATTTGTTTTTGCAAAATCAACAGCAACTTTTGGTGCTGTAATTGGATCTTCTGAATAAGCAATAAGCGTCTGCCCAATAAACAGATCTCTCATTGATTCAGACCCCGTGCCTTGAAGGGCAATTTTGGCAAGGCGGTTTTTGGCAACTTTAACAGCACCACCTGCTTCGCTCATTTTTGAACGAAGATCGTTCATTTGCGAAACCGTTAAACCAGAATAATGCGCAACAATGACACAACCAGACTTTTGAAAAGCCTCGTTAAGCCATGTGACAAATTCGCGTTTTTCCGCTCTATTCACTGTTTCTCTCCATTTAACAGGCCCATTTAAAACAAACCTGCTGGTTACCTTTGATAACATAAAATCATTCTTCTATGCTACCGACGAGGATCCTGCCCCCTTTTCACGCATAAACGATCAAAGGCAACCTTGGTTCAAACCCTTTAAGTCTCCTAACCTAAAGCTTTTACCCCAGTCTCATGCAGGCTTTCTTTCGATTAAGATACCCAAAGTATCACCCACAATCTCGGACAGGACATCCCGAAATTTCTTCCGGTATGACCCAAGCTTAAAAAAAGCCTAGATAATTGGATGCCAGATAAAACCGACAACCTAAAAAAAAACTACAACAATTATCTACAGTAAAATCATAAGTTTGCCCAACCTATTCTGTACAAACCGTTGCAGGATCAATTTTAACCCCAACTCCCATTGTTGAAGAAACCGCAACTCGCTTAATATATTCACCTTTTGCACCTTGCGGCTTAGCTTTAGTAACTGTGTCAGCAAAAGCTTTAATATTTTCCACAATTTGATCAACTCCAAAAGAAGCCTTACCAATACCAGCGTGCACAATACCAGCTTTTTCAACACGAAATTCAACAGCACCACCTTTAGAAGCTTCAACAGCAGCAACAACATCAAGCGTCACAGTACCAACCTTTGGATTCGGCATCAAACCCCGCGGACCAAGAACCTTACCAAGACGACCAACAAGAGGCATCATATCCGGCGTTGCAATACAACGATCAAAATCAATAACCCCAGCATTAACAGTCTCAAATAAATCTTCAGCACCTACAACATCAGCACCAGCAGCCTTAGCTTCTTCAGCCTTGTCACCCCGCGCAAAAACAGCAACACGAATATTTCTTCCTGTCCCATTAGGTAAATGAGCAACACCCCTAACCATTTGATCTGCATGACGAGGATCAACACCTAAATTCATCGAAATTTCAATTGTTTCATCGAACTTAGCAACCGCACGCTCTTTAACCATTGAAACAGCATCTGTTAAGGTATAAAGTTTATTAAAATCAATACCTTCACAAATTTTCTTTATTCTCTTTGCTACTTTTACCATAACATTAGCCTACAACTTCTAAACCCATCGAGCGAGCAGAACCTTCAACCATACGCATCGCCGCTTCAATGTCATTTGTATTAAGATCTTTCATTTTTGCTTCTGCAATCAAGTGAATCTTATCGCGAGAAATAGTCCCTGCAGATACCTTACCAGGCTCTTTTGATCCAGATTTCAAATTTGCCTCCTTCTTTAAGAAAAATGATACAGGAGGAGTCTTCAGAGAAAATGTAAAAGACTTATCTTGATAATAAGTAATAATTACTGGAATCGGAGCCCCCTTTTCCATTTCTTGCGTAGCCGCATTAAACGCCTTACAGAATTCCATAATATTGATACCACGCTGACCAAGAGCGGGACCAATTGGAGGAGAAGGAGTAGCCGACCCCGCTGGAACTTGCAATTTTAGCTGCCCTACATTTTTTTTTGCCATAACAATCTGCCTTAATTTAAATTGGTAAACTGGCAACTCATTACACAGAATACCCACTGCAGTTGGGTAGTTCGGATCATTAAAGCCGGCAAAAACCAAAAATCACCTTCTACCTATTATTTTTAAGCGACCAAACATCACTTTAAATTCAATCAGAGCTTTTCAACCTGACTAAATTCCAAATCAACAGGTGTAGGACGCCCAAAAATTACAACCTCAACCTTAAGGCGAGAGCGTTCTTCCTCAACCTCTTGAACAATACCATTAAACGAAACAAAAGGCCCATCAGCTACCCGGACCTGTTCACCAACCTCAAACAAAATAGAAGATTTAGGAGACTTAACACCTTCTTGCACCTGTTTAAGAATATGCTCAATCTCCCGATCAGAAATAGGAACAGGCCGTGCATCCGAACCCAAAAAACCTGTTACTTTAGGAGTATTTTTAATGAGATGATAAACTTCATCTGTTAATTCAGCACAAACTAAAACATAACCAGGAAAAAATTTACGCTCAGAATCGACCCTACGACCCCGACGAACTTCAACAACACGCTCAGTTGGAACAAAAATCTTTTCAAATAAATGATCAAGCCCTTTTTGTTTTGCTTCTTTTTCAATAGCTTCCGCTACTTTTTTTTCAAAGTTTGAATATGCTTGAACAATATACCAACGAGCAGCCACAGTCACACTTCCTTGCACTATCGACCAAAAAGGTACTTCAGGAGATCAATACCTTGCCACACACCAAAATTTATAATTTGATCTACAACAAAAAAGAAAATCGAAGCAAACACCGCTAACACCAATACCATAACAGTAGAAACTACTGTTTCACGCCGTGTAGGCCATTTTACTTTAGCTGTTTCCACAAGAACCTGCTTAAAAAAAGTAATGGGATTGGTTCTAGATGCCATAAGTTACACTATATTCTTTCTAACTCACCGTAAATCATACAACAAAATACACATAATAAAAACCTGAAAAGTCATAATCAACTTTACGCAGTTTTCTTTGATCTATTTACTCAATACCGATTCATACACAAAAAAACAAGTCCTGTATAAAAAAAAGCAAGAAGGAAGCTCAAAAAGACCTCTTTCACTAACAATATGATTAAAAACTATAACTCCATGGCAGGGGCAGCAGGATTCGAACCCGCGACCTGCGGTTTTGGAGACCGCTGCTCTACCAACTGAGCTATACCCCTAATCTTTGAAGCCCCTTTCTTCAAAGCCTTCACACTAATTATTAATATTATTCAATAATCTTAGAAACGATACCAGCTCCGACAGTACGCCCTCCTTCACGGATAGCGAAACGAAGCTTCTCTTCCATTGCAATTGGAACAATCAAAGAAACATCCATTGCAACATTATCACCTGGCATAACCATTTCCGTACCTTCTGGAAGTGTAACAATTCCTGTCACATCCGTCGTGCGGAAATAAAACTGTGGACGATAATTTGTAAAAAACGGTGTATGACGACCACCCTCATCTTTCGTCAAAATATAAGCCTCAGCTTTAAACTTGGTATGTGGTGTAACAGAACCAGGCTTCGCCAAAACTTGTCCACGTTCAATCCCCTCACGATCAATACCACGAAGCAATGCACCTATATTATCACCTGCCTGACCTTGATCTAAAAGCTTACGGAACATTTCAACACCCGTAACCGTCGTCTTAGAAGTCGGACGAATACCTATAATCTCGATTTCTTCACCAACTTTAATAATTCCACGCTCAACACGACCCGTTACAACCGTTCCACGCCCAGATATTGAAAAAACATCCTCTATAGGCATCAAAAACGGCTGATCAATTGGACGCTCAGGCGTTGGAATATAATTATCAACTTCGCTCATCAAACGACGAACTGCATCCTCACCTATACTTTTATCTGAATCCTCAAGAGCCGCTAACGCAGAACCTTTAACTATCGGTATATCATCACCAGGGAAGTCATATTTCGAAAGAAGTTCCCGAACTTCAAGCTCAACAAGCTCTAAAAGCTCAGCATCATCAACCTGATCAACCTTATTTAGAAAAACCACAATCGCAGGAACACCAACCTGACGTGCTAGCAAAATATGCTCACGTGTCTGAGGCATCGGTCCATCAGCTGCTGAAACAACCAAAATCGCTCCATCCATCTGTGCTGCACCTGTGATCATGTTCTTCACATAATCCGCGTGACCTGGACAATCAACATGCGCATAGTGACGTTGTTCTGTTTCGTACTCAACATGCGCTGTTGAAATGGTAATTCCACGGGCACGCTCCTCAGGCGCCGCATCAATTTGGTCATACGCTTTAAATTCACCAAAATATTTCGTAATCGCCGCTGTCAAGGACGTCTTCCCATGGTCAACGTGACCTATCGTTCCTATATTAACATGCGGCTTCGTACGTTCAAATTTGCTCTTTGCCATCGCCGTCGTTCTCTTGTCTTTTCCGTACCTAAAAAACAGGTCTTTAGAAGTGAATCTCACCGACCTGATTATTAGGTCGATTATTATAACTCTAAGACGAAAACATTCGCCTCATTCATTATGATGAAAGTATACTTTCATCATATTCATTCGCCTAACCACTAACAACTATTTGGAGCGGGTAGCGGGAATCGAACCCGCATATTCAGCTTGGAAGGCTGCTGCTCTACCATTGAGCTATACCCGCCCATGCACCGACTTTACTTCAATGAATGGTGGAGGGGGTTGGATTCGAACCAACGTAGCATACGCAACGGATTTACAGTCCGCCCCCTTTAACCACTCGGGCACCCCTCCATTCCATCGGTAAAGTTGTGCGATCAGGCATTATAGCAACCAATTTTATTTTATTCAATTTAAACTGGCCGCGGGGCGGTTATGACGATTAGTAGCGTATCTGTCAACAGAATAAATATGGTTCTGTACAAATTTCCTACTAAATTTTAAAATTTTATGTTTTTTCTACTACATTCACTTTAAACACGCTATAAGAAAATATGAAAGAAAAAGTATCTAAAAATTCTTATTTTCCTCACCCTCGTCGCCAATATCGCAACACAAAAAGCTTCAATCGTATGCCTTCAATACACCTAAAGCATCGGTCTACTTCATCAATACAAAATATAGTTTACCTTTATGGCATCCATTCAGTCAAGGAAGCACTTAAAAACCCCAAGAGAGTTTTCAATCATCTCTATGCTACACCCAATGCCTTACAACGGTTAAATATAACCAAATCAGACCTACCTTGCTCTTTAAAACTATACCCACCTAAAAAACTTGATGAACTTGTTGGAAAAGACGCAGTTCATCAAGGTGTTGTCTTAGAAACTGAAACTCTTAAACCACGACATTTATCTGAACTTACAAATACTAACCTTATCATTGTAATGGATCAAATTACCGATCCGCATAACGTTGGTGCTATTATGCGTTCTGCCGTCGCATTTAAAGCTGGAGCAATTATCACCACTTATCGCCACTCACCACAAGAGAGTGGTGTGCTTGCCAAAGCAGCTTCTGGAGCTTTAGAGCTTATTGACTACATCACTGTACGAAACCTTGCTGAAGCGCTTACAGAGATTCATCAAGCCGGTTTTAATAGCCTCGGACTTGATTCAGAAAGCGAATTACCTTTAGAAACAGCATTAACAGGTAAGAAAATTGCTCTTATCCTAGGATCAGAAGGTAAAGGTTTGCGCAAAAAAACACGCGAAACTGTTCACTCATTAGCACGTCTTAATATACCTGGAGATATTAAATCATTAAATGTTTCGAATGCAGCAGCAATAGCGCTTTATGCGGCTCATAATTATCTTAAACATTAATTTTTGATCTTTTCCATGAGCTATCAAAAAAACTAATCAATATAAAACCTGAAATAAGTCCACCAACATGAGCTTCCCATGCTATTAAAATATCACTGTCTCCAAATAAATATGGAAATATACCTGTGAGACAGTTAACTATAAGCCATACACCAATATAAATAAGAACAGTCTTGGAACGAAGTGCTTTCTTGATAGTCCAAACAGGACCTAAAAATCTCTTATTGCACATGTTGGAATTAAAAACAGAAAAAAAACCATAACGCGTAATAGCCCCCATCATTCCAGAAATTGTGCCCGACGCTCCAACAAGTGGTATCATGCTATCTCGATGAAAAATAAAATAGGTTAACGCAGAAATACCTGCTGTTAACGTCCAAAAAAACAAAAAACGTAAATTACCAAAATGCTTTGCTAAAGGAGATCCAAAAACTAAAAGCCAAACCATGTTCATAGCAATATGTCCAAAACTGCCATGCATAAATGAGTAACTAACAATGGTGTAGCAAAACATTAGAGGCTCAGTTTGGAAAAAAACCGGTATAAATGAAAAAAGAATAAGACTTCTAATATATAACTGATCAGAAAGGAAATATTGAGGAATAATATAACTGAAAAAACAAAACACTATCAAAAAAATTATAATAAATGGAACATTGAATAACGGTTCTTTAAGTTGTTTTGATAATAACGGAGAGTGATTATGTTGAGAAACAAAATCCCACATTTTTTTAAAATCTCCATCTTATTTATGAATCAATAGTACTTTGTAAAACCCAAATATATCAACTATTATAAAATGAAAAATAATCTTTGTATTCTTCCAGTATGCATTTAAATGCTAAATATTATCTACGTGGTAATGTTTGCATCTTATATAAAACACGTTGAAAAGCACGAGCATTAAGAAAACCATCTACAGAATTGCTCCGTCCTATTAATTTAAATGTGAAGCCTGTATGTGCATATGTACGAAATTCATCTTCAGGAATAAATAAACGCCCCTTTTCAGACACCGTACAACCAACAACGCACACTAGTGCTGATTTTCCACCTGAAACATACCTATAATTGCGATTTTGAGACCATGCTAAATTTAAATTAAGATCATCTGAAGCAATCGAAGTTGTTACGATATCAATAACGTAACCTTGATTGCTTATCCATTTAGCTCGCATTTCAAGTAGAATTAAAGGATTATTGGTATAATAAAAAACTTCAGAACTGATCTCTGTAACCCGAGTATAATCATTATGCTTGGTCATTGGTTGACTTGAAAACTGACATCCTACTAGCACAATTATAAACACAACAGCAAATAATCTGCTTATTAAACGCAAGGACGAGAGCATGAGAGAACCTTTAATTTTACAATCTGATTATTATAGCTTAAAAAACTATTCTTGCGCCAAGCTTATATAAAAAATAAAAAACTATTTGAATTATTGAATTGAAAGAGTATCAGAATTTTGTTTGCAATCTTTTAGCCATATATCATAAATAGGATGCTCTACAGCATTCAAACCAGGGCTATCTGCAAACATCCATCCTGTAAAAATACGTCGCGTTTCTTTGTTTAATGTTATTTCATCTACTTCAACAAAACCGTTAGTACGGGTTGGCTCACTTTCAGAACTTGTATAGCACACCCGCGGCGTTACTCGTAAAGCACCATATTGATAAACTTGACCAATAGAGACTTCAAAACGAATAGTCCGACCAGTAATCTTATCAAGACCTGCAAAAACGACAACTGCATTACTAACACGTTCAGCCTGCACATCGTTAACGGAGAACAAAACTACTATAATTCCTATTAAATAAGAACAAAAAAAATGTCTTACTTTTAACTGTAGGAAAAACTTCATAAAACTAAATCAACTGCATTTAACAAAACTAACTCTAAGATAGTGTAACATAAAAAAAACAGCACCCCATACCAAAAAATATTTCACTTTTTAGGTGACCATGCGTGATAATCTTTACGAACAACATGCTCATCATTATAGACGATAGAACCTTTTGGCCGATAAGCTTTATTTGTCCCTGTCATATTTGAAATATGAGGCTTTTCCCATTCACGCGATTGATAATTTTCTTCCGTAGGTGGTGTATTACAACGATGATGAATCCAACCATGCCATCCCGGAGGAATGCTAGAAGCCTCAGAATAATCTTTATAAATCACCCAACGCCGTAGATAACCATCCTTATGGTAACCACCTTCATAATAAACATTTCCTAACTGATCCTCCCCTACACGCTTACCTTTGAGCCACGTAAAAAAGCGCGTGTTTATAGTATTGCCATTCCACCATGTAAAGGTTTGTTTTAAAAAATCAGCCATTTCCAATTCCACTTCTCTAACGCACCCACAGCCTTGCCTGCTTAAAATAAATTGTTACGATACCTGAAATCACAAAAAAATAAAAATTATTGTAAAATTCAATCGTAACCCCTTTTGAAGAGTGAACTCTCATCCGTATACTTCATATTACAAATAAATATCATATCGATAAACATTCCTCTACCTTATAATATCAATCTATTTTTAGTTTTGTTTTAACTAATTCATTCACAGTCTGAGGATTTGCTTTGCCCCCTGTTGCTTTCATAACTTGTCCAACAAACCAACCAACTAAAGCAGGTTTTTCTCTTGCTTGAGCAACCTTATCAGAGTTATTGGCAATAATTTCATCAACAACACCCTTAATAACTTCTGTATCCGTCACCTGTTTCATGCCACGTTCTTCTACAATTTGACGTGGATCCCCACCTTCATTCCAGATAATCTCAAATAAATCTTTGGCAATTTTTCCAGAAATAGTCCCCTCTTTAATAAGATCAATAATCGCCCCTAACTGATCTGGAGTAACTGGCGTATCCTCAATTTCACGATTATTTTTATTCAAAGCACCTAAAAGATCATTGATCACCCAATTGGCAACTATTTTTCCATCGCGCCCATGCGCTACTTCTTCAAAATAATCAGCAATTGCTTTTTCTGTCACAAGAATGGACGCATCATATGCAGTCAACCCCATCTCATTGATAAAACGTAGTTTTATATCATCAGGAAATTCCGGCAATTCTGCAGCTAAAGCATCTACAAATGCTTGATCAAACTCCAACGGTAAAAGATCAGGATCAGGAAAATAACGATAATCATGCGCTTCTTCTTTTAAACGCATAGATCGTGTTTCACCTTTAGCAGCATCAAAAAGTCGAGTTTCCTGATCTACTACACCACCATCTTCTAAAATCGCAATCTGACGACGTGCTTCATATTCAATCGCCTGACCAATAAAGCGAATGGAATTAACATTCTTAATTTCACAACGAGTTCCAAAAGCCTCACCAGGACGACGAACTGATACATTCACATCCGCACGCATGGAACCCTCATCCATATTACCATCACAAGTACCCAAATAACGAACAATAGTGCGTAATTTCGTCATATAGGCTTTGGCCTCATCTGATGAACGCATATCCGGTTTGGAAACAATTTCCATAAGAGCTACACCAGAGCGATTAAGATCCACAAAAGACATTGTTGGATGCTGATCATGCATGGATTTTCCTGCATCCTGCTCAAGATGCAACCTCTCAATTCCAATTTCAATATCTTCAAATTGACCATTCGAATCTGGCCCAACAGAGATAACGACTTTCCCTTCCCCTACAATCGGATATTGAAATTGCGAAATTTGGTACCCTTGAGGCAAATCCGGGTAAAAATAGTTTTTACGATCAAAAACAGATTTTAGATTAATTTTAGCCTTTAACCCCAAACCAGTCCGGATAGCTTGGCGAACACATTCTTGATTAATAACAGGCAACATACCAGGCATAGCCGCATCAACAAACGACACATGATTGTTTGGCTCAGCACCAAATTTAGTTGACGCACCCGAAAAAAGTTTTGAATCTGATGTGACCTGCGCATGAACCTCCATGCCAATAACAACTTCCCAATCGCCTGTAGCTCCAGAAATAAAACGCCTAGGATCAGGGGTACGAGTATCAACAATTTCCATTACTAATCCACTATCAATATTGAAAACACACTACCATGGCTAAATCTAAAATTACCATAAATATAAGCTTAAGAATATAAGTCTAATAAAACAAAAGTTTTAATTAGACTACTTTCATTGCATATAATCAATTCTTTTTAGGTGTTTTCTTTTTGGCTGAAACTTTTTTCCCACTTTTTTCTTTCACTATGGATTTTTTCTCAGTTAAACTCCTCTTAGTTAAATCTAATTCGTCATCCTCTTTCATTAACTCTTCAACAGTCACTTTTTTATCTGTAACTTTTATCTGTGCCAACAAATAATCAATGACTTTTTCTTCAAAAATCGGTGCACGTAGACTCGCTACAGCTTCCGGTGTATTCCGGAAAAAATTCATAATTTCCTTTTCTTGCCCAGGATACTGACGAACCTGATCAAAGATTGCTGCTTGTAACTCATCTTCGCTTACTTTAACATCGGCTCGTACTCCAATCTCAGAAAGCACTAAACCAAGACGAACACGACGCTGAGCAAGCATATGATACTCTTGCCGTGCCTGTTCTTCTGTAGTACCCTCATCTTCAAAGCTGCTTCCAGCTTTTTGTAAATCGTTATTAACCTGACCCCATATATTATTAAACTCAACTTCCAAAAGGCATTCAGGAATTTCGAAACTATAATCAGCATCTAACGCATCAAGAATTTGACGCTTAACTTTTTGACGTGTCATTAAGCCATATTTACTCTCAACTTGTCCACGCACAATTTCACGCAAACGATCAAGAGACTCTACACCAAGCTTTTGGGCTGATTCATCACTAATCTCCAATTCATCTGGTTTGAACACAGCTTTAACAGTGATATCAAACACAGCATCTCTACCAGCTAAGTGTGCAACACTATAATCATCAGGAAATTTAACAGAAATTGTTGTTGTATCGCCTGCCTTTACACCAACCAATTGCTCCTCAAAATCAGGAATAAATTGTTTCGAACCAAGGACCAATTGCGCATCATTACCTGCTCCATTATCAAATGGAATATCATCAAGTTTACCAATATAATCGATTGTAACGCGATCACCTTCTACTGCAGGAGCATTTTTTTCGGAATAATTACGAGTAGAAGAAAGAACATTCTTTACCTGTTCATCAATCTCCTTCTCAGGAATATCAGCAAGTTCACGGGTAATTTCTATATTCTTAAAGTCTTTAATGTCAAACTTTGGTAAAACTTCATATTTCAAATTAAAAATAAAATCAGCCTTACCATCCAGAACTTCTTTATCTTCATTTATATCAATGTGCGGCTGTGTTGCAGAACGTTCATTGCGATCAGCCAAAATGGAACTTGGAGCATTCTTAATAATCTCATTAAGAACATCAGCCATAAAAGATTTACCGTACATTTTCCGCAAATGACTAGCGGGCACTTTACCGGGACGAAAACCATTAAGCTTAATTTTATCTTTGGTTTCATCTAACCGTTTATTTAATTTTATTTCCAAATCTTTCGCAGGAACCACGATTTTAATTTCGCGCTTCAGTCCTTCATTAAGCGTTTCGGTAACTTGCATCGAACAACTTTCATATCTCTGAGGAATGGATAGATCCACTCCAGTAACAATTACACCCCAACACTGTAGTGTTAGATTTACATGAAGCTGATTTTCACATACGCAAAACCCCGTGGTATGTAAGGATTATTTTGGTGCGGATGGAGGGACTCGAACCCCCACGGTCTCCCGCCAGAACCTAAATCTGGTGCGTCTACCAATTTCGCCACATCCGCTTAAACCTGTCAAATCAACAACTTCATATAAGCGGCGTTTCTATACCACTCAATCCAAACCAATTAAAGCAAAAAAGAAAGTAAATACATTTAAAAACTTAAATATATATACTTCTTATAAATTACAGAAGTAAAATCTATACTTTTCAGATAACACTACTTTCATTAAAAGGAAACTATGTCAAATAAATTTAACATCCCAATTCACATCATCGGTGGTGGTCTTGCTGGCAGTGAAGCAAGTTGGCAAATTGCTCAATCAGGAATCCCTGTCATTTTACATGAAATGCGACCAAAAAGAAAATCCGATGCTCATAAAACAGACAAACTCGCAGAACTTGTTTGTTCAAATTCATTCCGTTCAGATGATTCATCCACAAATGCCGTTGGTCTTTTACATGCTGAAATGCGATTAGCCAAATCCCTAATTATGAAGGCTGCAGATGCTAATAAAGTGCCAGCAGGAAGCGCGCTTGCTGTTGACCGCGATGGATTTTCCCAAGCTGTTACAGAAGCACTTGAAAATCACCCCCTTATAACCATAGAACGTGAAGAAATTTACAACCTTCCTGAAAACTGGCATAATATTATTATTGCAACAGGTCCCCTTACTTCACCAGCACTTGCACAAACAATACAAGCAATAACAGGAACAGAAGCACTTTCTTTCTTTGATGCTATTGCACCTATCGTTTATACTGATAGCATTAATATGGACATCTGTTGGTATCAATCTCGCTATGACAAAATTGGTCCTGAAAAAACTGAAAAAGATTATCTTAACTGCCCCCTTAATAGAGAACAATATGAAACATTTGTTCAAACACTGAAAAATGCAGAAAAAATAGAATTTCGTCAATTTGAAAAGACACCCTATTTTGATGGATGCCTACCAATCGAAGTGATGGCTAAACGTGGCCTTGAAACCCTCAGATATGGGCCCATGAAACCTATAGGACTAACAAACGCTCATAATCCTACAGTTAAACCCTATGCCGTTGTTCAACTACGTCAAGACAACATATTTGGTACTCTTTACAATATGGTTGGCTTTCAAACAAAACTAAAATATAGTGAACAAATTCGCATTTTTAGAACAATACCTGGACTTGAAAACGCGGAATTTGCACGCCTTGGTGGTCTTCATCGCAATACTTATCTCAATTCACCAACCATTCTTGATAACAGTCTTCGTTTAAAACAAAGGCCTCAATTACGTTTTGCTGGACAAATCACAGGTTGTGAAGGTTATGTAGAATCATCTGCAATTGGGCTTTTAGCTGGGCGTTTTGCTGTTGCTGAATATAATCATACTTATCCTTCTTTACCGCCAAAAACTACAGCATTTGGAGCTCTTTTAAACCACATTACTGGTGGACACATTGCAACTCAAGAAACAGGAAAACAATCTTTCCAACCAATGAATATCAATTTTGGTCTTTTTCCACCTATTAACTGCACTCATTACTTAGAACAACATTTATCTAGCAAAGAAAAAAAATTAGCAAAAAAACAAGCTATAATTACACGAGCCCTAAATGATTGTATTCACTGGTTAACACATGAAGAATCAAAATAATCTCTAAACAAATCATTATCCTTTTAATCTTAATAAAACATTCATTGCTTCTGTATTTTAGCCTACTAAGTAAATTTTAAGTAATTTAAAATAGCAGCGTCATTTAATACGTTGCAATGCTTAAATAGAGTCGTCAGAAAGCTATTCTAGCTCTGCCTACAACTTTAATATTTAAGTACTTCAATAGACTTAGTTTGTAATAAATAAACTTGCGATAGTTATTAACCCAACTTGAATTATCAACTATTATTCACAACAGATATCTAACTTATAATCAAATGCTTTATTTTAAAAATGGGATAAATATATTTTTGAATACATAGCTATTACCCCATCTCAGCTATTTCAAAGTGCCTTTTTAATAAATACCCCTAATAACACCCCCCCTGCTCCTGCAAAGTCTTGCGCAAAAGCATTTAAAAAATTTTTTAAAAAACCCGATTATAAATAAATCGGGTTTTTTCACGTAGCTCAATTATTTTTTATTAACGGCCTCTTTAAGGCTTTTACCTGCGGAAAATTTAGGTACAGAACGCGCTGGAATATGAATTTCAACACCCGTTGAAGGGTTGCGTCCTTTTGTAGCAGCACGTTTAGAAACTTCAAAAGAACCAAAACCTGGAAGACGAACATCACCTCCTGAAGCTAAAGCTTCTGTTACAGAAGCGATAAAAGCATCGAGAATTGAGCCAGCTTGTGCTTTTGAAACACCTGCTTTTTCAGCAATAGAATTAACCAATTCACTTTTATTCATTAAATATTTCCTTTCCCTAATTAGTCGGATAATATAATTCATCCGATCATCAATAAGTTTATTGAAAAGTGTAGCAAACAGAAGTTTTATTTTCTTTGAAAATATTGTTTTTTAGCATTAATCACAGTTATTCACGGGATTTTTCATTTTTTTTCTAAAATAAATAAAGTAATAACCCCGAAAACGGATTTTACCGTCTTTAAAATTTGCAAATTATAGAACAAAATAAGAATCAATAATAAGAATCAGTGTGCTATTGGTATACTTTCATTATCGCTTTCCGTTCTGATAGACGCAGACACTGTGGAAGGTTCTGTCCATTCAATTGCTTCAGGAAAACGAACTAAAGCGTGTTTAAGAACTTCACTCACATGACTTACTGGAATAATCTCCATATTATTTTTGACGTCATCAGGAATATCAATCAAATCTTTTGCATTTTCTTCAGGAATAAGTACTTTTTTAATACCTCCTCGAAGAGCCGCAAGCAATTTCTCTTTCAATCCACCAATCGGTAAAACGCGCCCACGTAAGGTAATCTCACCAGTCATAGCAATATCTTTATGAACAGGGATCTCTGTTAGTACTGAAACAATCGCTGTTACCATAGCAATTCCAGCTGATGGACCATCTTTTGGTGTAGCGCCTTCTGGAACATGAACATGGATATCACGCTTATCAAAAAGAGGTGGCTCGATACCAAAATCAGCAGCACGGAAACGTACATAAGATGCTGCCGCAGAAATTGATTCTTTCATGATATCACGTAAATTCCCAGTAACAGTCATTTTGCCTTTACCTGGCATCATAACACCTTCAATAGTCAACAGTTCTCCACCGACTTCAGTCCATGCAAGCCCAGTAACAACACCAATCTGATTCTCACTCTCAATCTGACCAAAGCGATAACGCTTCGTTCCCAAAAAATCATTAATATTATCTTCTGTAATTTCTATAGACTTTTGGTTCGTTTTAAGAATTTTTGTAACCGATTTACGCGCCATCTTCATTAATTCACGCTCAAGACTACGAACACCGGCTTCACGTGTGTAAAATTGGATAACCGATTTTATAGCACCATCAGAAACACTAAACTCTTTTTTAGATAAAGAATGATCTTTTAATGCTTTTGGTAAGAGATGCCGTTTAACAATCTCCACCTTTTCACACTCAGTATAACCAGCAATACGAATAATCTCCATTCGATCCATTAGCGGCCCTGGAATATTAAGCGTATTTGCAGTTGCAATAAACATCACATCAGAAAGATCATATTCCACTTCTAAATAATGATCAATAAATGTGCTATTTTGCTCAGGATCAAGTACTTCCAATAAAGCTGAAGCAGGATCTCCACGAAAATCCTGACCCATCTTATCAATTTCATCAAGTAAAAAAAGAGGGTTAATTTTTTTAGATTTTTTCATAGATTGAATAATTTTTCCAGGCATAGAACCAATATAAGTTCGGCGATGCCCGCGAATTTCTGCCTCGTCTCGAACACCCCCTAATGAGATACGGACATATTCACGGCCTGTTGCCTTTGCAATAGAACGCGCAAGTGATGTCTTTCCAACACCAGGAGGACCTAAAAGACAAATAATAGGGCCTTTTATTTTTGACGATCGACTTTGTACTGCTAAATATTCAACGATTCGTTCTTTAATTTTTTCAAGACCAAAATGCTCATTGTCCATGACTTTTTCAGCAAAACTCAAATCGTTCTTAATTTTCGACTTCTTACCCCAAGGTATAGTTAAAAGCCAATCAAGATAGTTACGTACAACTGTCGCTTCCGCAGACATGGGAGACATATTACGTAATTTTCTAAGCTCTGCTCCAGCTTTTAAACGTGCCTCTTTTGAAAGCTTTGTTTTTTTGATACGATCTTCTAATTCAGACAACTCATCACGGCTATCATCACCTGCTCCCAACTCTTTTTGAATAGCTTTCATTTGTTCATTGAGATAATATTCCCGTTGAGTTTTTTCCATCTGCCGCTTAACATGTGAACGAATACGTTTCTCAACTTGTAAAACAGAAATTTCTCCTTCCATGAAGAAAAGTATACGTTCAAGACGATCACGAACAGATAACAATGCCAAAATTTCTTGTTTTTCTGAAAGTTTAATCACCAAATGTGAAGCAATAGTATCAGCAAGCTTAGAAGGATCATCAATCTGGCCGATAGCACTTACAACTTCAGGAGAGATTTTCTTATTAAGTTTTACATAATTTTCAAAATAAACAATCGCTGATCGAGAAAGAGCTTCAATCTCAACTTCATTCTCTTCAGACTCTTCTATAACAGTTGCATAAGCTTGATGATAATTTTCATTCTCAGTAAATTGGTTAATTTTTGCACGTGTAGTCCCCTCAACCAAAACTTTTACAGTTCCATCAGGAAGCTTTAAAAGTTGAAGAACATTGGCAAAAGTACCAATATCATAAATATCTTCCGATTTTGGATCATCGTCAGAAGCATTTTTTTGTGTGGCTAATAATATCTGCTTATCTACTATCATCGTCTCTTCAAGAGCGCGAATTGATTTCTCTCGACCAACAAAAAGTGGAACAATCATATGTGGAAAAACAACAATATCACGAAGTGGTAAAACAGCGTAAAGCTCTTCTGTTACCCTTTTTATCTTCTCATCAATATATTGCATATTTTTCCTTTCTGGAGCCTATAATTCACCCCCACATAAGCTTATCTTTAGAAAATAGCAGCTTCTCTATAATAAATGAAGTAGTAATTACAAATAAATAAATCAAGCACCATGACGCTATAATACTTCAGAAGATTTATTTTTAAATAGTACTCATTAACGATATTTTACTATAACGTCATGCTGATACGTTTTCTTTATCTTCTGCACACTCCGAATAAATATAAAGAGGGCGAGCTTTTCCTTCAACTACGTCACTTGAAATCACTACTTTTTGGACCCCTTCAAGAGTTGGTAATTCAAACATAGTATCAAGAAGAATTTTTTCCATAATGGAACGTAAACCACGTGCTCCAGTCTTACGTTCAATTGCTTTATTAGCAATAACGCGTAAAGCATCTTCATGAAATGTTAATTCAACATTTTCCATTTCAAAAAGACGTTTATACTGTTTAACCAGTGCATTTTTGGGTTGTGATAAAATTTGAACAAGCGCATTAATATCTAAATCTTCTAAAGTAGCGATAATAGGAAGACGGCCAATAAATTCTGGTATTAAACCAAACTTTACAAGATCTTCAGGCTCTAAATCATGAAAAATTTCACCAACCCGACGCTCATCGGGAGCCTTTACAGCAGCAGAAAAACCTATTGAAGTTTTTTCACCCCGCCCTGAAATAATCCGTTCTAAACCAGCAAAAGCACCTCCACAAATAAACAAAATGTTTGTTGTATCAACCTGAAGAAACTCTTGCTGTGGATGTTTACGCCCACCTTGGGGAGGAACAGAAGCCACTGTTCCTTCCATAATTTTTAACAATGCTTGCTGAACACCTTCACCCGAAACATCTCTTGTAATAGAAGGATTGTCAGCTTTACGAGAAATTTTATCAACTTCATCAATATAAACAATACCACGTTGTGCACGCTCAACATTATAATCTGCAGATTGTAGAAGTTTTAAAATAATATTTTCAACATCCTCACCCACATAACCCGCTTCAGTCAAAGTGGTCGCATCTGCCATAGTAAAAGGCACATCAATAATGCGTGCCAATGTTTGTGCAAGATAAGTTTTACCACATCCCGTTGGGCCAACAAGAAGAATATTCGATTTAGATAATTCAATGTCACTATTCTTAGATTGATGCGCAAGGCGCTTATAATGATTATGCACAGCAACAGAAAGGACACGTTTTGCATACCGCTGACCAATAACATAGTCATCAAGAACTGTTAAAATTTCTTGTGGTGTAGGAACACCATCACGTGCTTTGATCCCTGAAGATTTACTTTCTTCACGAATAATATCTGTACAAAGTTCTACACATTCATCACAAATAAATACAGTAGGCCCTGCAATGAGTTTACGCACTTCATGCTGACTTTTGCCGCAGAATGAGCAATAGAGAGTATTTTTTGATTCGCCCCCACTATTGCCAACTTTGCTCATCTCACTTTCCTTTCGCCTCAATATCTGAATACTTTATCTTCTCAAAGAGGTTTTTTATAATGACAATCCCAAATATATAGAAAACTATGATTATCACAATATTTTTGATATTTTCCTATTATTTTATGACAAGTTTTGTAAAAATTATATTTTAAAATAGCTATTTTAAAGGCAATTTTTATGTATTTCACAATTAGTTACTTTTTCTATAAAAATTCTTAATCTGTTTCTTCTTTTTCAGTTACCGTGCGATATTGTATAACATCGTCAATTAAACCGAATTTTTTAGATTCTTCTGCTGTCATAAAATGATCGCGATCAAGAGTTTTTTCAATAATTTCATAATCCTGACCTGTATGTTGAACATAAATTTCATTTAAACGTTGTTTCATCTTTATAATATCTTGCGCATGCCGTTCAATATCAGAGACCTGCCCCTGAAAACCACCAGAAGGTTGATGTACCATGATACGTGCATTTGGCAACGAGAAACGGTGACCTTTTGCTCCAGCTGTTAAAAGTAATGACCCCATAGACGCTGCTTGCCCCATGCATAAAGTAGAAACAGGAGGACGAATAAACTGCATAGTGTCATAAATCGCCATTCCAGATGTTACCACACCACCTGGTGAATTAATATAAAGGCTGATTTCCTTTTTAGGATTTTCCGCCTCTAAAAAAAGCAATTGAGCACACACAAGCATTGCCATACCATCTTCAACAGGACCATTAATGAAAATGATTCGTTCTTTCAGGAGCCGGGAAAAAATATCATAAGCACGTTCACCACGATTAGTCTGTTCGACAACCATAGGAACCAGATTCAGTGCTGTTTTTATTGGATCACTCATATTTTTATTCCATTAAATAAAATTGCTATTGACGCAATATAATTGTATTAGTAATAGGCTATAGCAATACTTTCTGATGCAAGTCACAATCAATCATGATTAAATAGCATTAAAAATTCCAATAGTTAAAATAGTTATAAGAACTCTACTCCAAAAAATCCTGAGCAGTGAACATGCGCAATTTTGCCTAATGCTAAAACTTTCTTCTTGAATGAGATATTTTGGGCATTTTGTATAATAAAACTCTATACAAAGTAGCTTATTCATTATTTCAAAATTAAAAGCTAAATTAAAAATCCTTTCAGTTTTGCACCTTCTTTAATAATAAAATTTTTTTGTTCATGATTATATTGTTTAGTTAATCATACAATATCATCATTGCTAAATATCATTACCCCAAGCCTTCTTATTAGAATTCAGCAATTTTCCTTTTTTATTAATTATGGTTTTCAAATACAGTGTTAAAAAACTCTAATTAATATCAGAAATAACTTTTGACTTGTAAAATAATCTTCAAACATTTTTATCATTGGGATTACCCATGAACAATAAAATACTAAAATTTTACTCTTTTAGCATTGTTCTTGTTAACCACATTTGATTTGCTATCAGATGAAATTATCTTCAAAATAAATATTTAGATCTAATCAAACGCTTTATTGATTTGACATTAATAAACACAAAAAAAAATCTGAAAATTGAAGTGAAAGTGGTAATGTACTAAATATAGTAGAATTGATTCGGCCTTATATGATTAATACCAACAAGTAAAAATGCATTTTTTCATCACTCAAATTTAAGGCACTAACCAATCTCAATCTTTAGTGCTTAACAAAAGCCAATTAACCAGCTTTATTATGCTCACACCAAAAAATACAAATATCCTAGATAATTAAAAATATTCTAAGCTTACACGAAATAATTGCTCAACATCACGAACACTATCAGCAAGAGCAAACATTACTACTCGATCACCAGGTAAAATACGCGTATCTGCTAAAAGCTGTATAATTGTATTATTGCGATAAATTGCACCAATCCTTAAACCATCTGATAACTTGAGTTCCGATAACGATTTACCAATTAGTGAAGAAGTCTGCATTGCTTCAGCTTCAATAATTTCTGCAGCACCATTAAAAACCGAATGGACAGCACGAATGCGCCCACGACGCATTTGCTGTAAAATTTTTGATACAGTAACACTACGAGGATTTAAGTGCGCATCTACACCAACTGTACGGCTAAATTCCTGATAAGTGACATTATTAATCAAAACCATGTTGGCTTTGCATCCCAGTCTTTTAGCTATAATAGCACTTAAAAGATTAACCTGATCTTGATTTGTTAATGTAATCATTAAATCAGCTTGGTCAATTCCAGCTTCTTGAAGAATTACCGGATCTAATACATTACCATATAAAATAGTTGTTTTTTCGAGTTGATCGGCAATTGTTAGTGCCCTTTCTTTGTCCGCCTCTATAATTTTCAATTTTAACTTATGCAGGCGTTTTTCAATAGCCTGAGCAACATATAGACCAATATGACCACCCCCTGCAATAATTATGCGATGTGCCTCCTGCTCTTTATGACCAAAAAGTCCAACTGCACGACGTACCTGATCACGAGCTGCAATAAGATAAGTAACGTCACCAACGCGTAATTGTGTATCTGAATGCGCTATCAGTAATTCTGAACTACGCTTAATAGCAGTAACTGTTGTTCGAAGATCGGGAAAAAGCTCCGTTAACTGGCGCAAAGGTGTATTAATTACTGGACAATCCTCCATACATTCCAAAGCAAATGCAACAATATCATCATTACAAAAATAGAGAACATCTATCGCCCCAGGCAAAGCAATACGTCGTAGAACCATTTCTCCAACTTCAACTTCTGGAGAAATAACTACATCAATAGGAATATTCTCCCTCGCAAATAGAGTTTTATAACATGGCTCTAAATACGATTGTGAGCGAATACGAGCTATTTTAGTTGGAACATTAAATAATGAATGTGCCACCTGACAAGCCACCATATTGACTTCATCAAATAAAGTCACTGCAATCAACATATCAGCTTCATCAGCACCTGCAGCCAAAAGAACTTCAGGATGTGAACCATGACCAACAAAACTTCTAACATCTAATGCATCGCGAATTTTTTCAACCAATCTCGCTTCAACATCTATAACAGTTATATCATGATTCTCAGCAGCAAGACGCTCTGCTATCCCATAACCAACCTGCCCTGCCCCACAAATAATAACACGCATAATTTATGAAACTCCAAGCGCTTTAAGTTTACGATGTAAAGCTGAGCGTTCCATACCTATAAATTCAGCAGTACGAGATATATTTCCACCCAAACGTCCGATCTGTGCCACTAAATATCTTTTTTCAAATAATTCACGTGCTTCACGCAATGGTAAATCCATTATATTCTCATCTGTATCTATTTTAACACGTGGAAAAGAATCACTTACTTCAACAGGAAGTAACTCTGTTGTTATTGGTTCATCATCACGTACAAGAATGAGAAGGCGCTCAATATTATTACGTAATTGGCGCACATTACCTGGCCACGTATGCGCTTGCAAAACAGCTATAACATCATCACTGATTTCACGTGGTTTAATACCAAGTTGATATGATATTGTTCTAACAAAATGCCGAACAAGCTCCGGAATATCTTCACGACGTGCAGAAAGCGGTGGAACAGTAATGGGAACAACTGCAAGGCGATGAAAAAGATCTTCTCTAAATCGCCCATCAGAAATTAAATTTTCGATATTTTGTGCTGTTGAAGAAATTACACGAACATCCACTTTGACACGCTTTGTACCACCGACCCTTTCAAATGTTTGTGTTGTTAACACCTGAAGAATCTTACCCTGAGTTTCACGTGGCATATCAGAAATTTCATCAATATATAATATCCCGCCGTGTGCCTCTTCTAATGCACCAATCTTACGTTCACTGCCTTCTATTTCATTGCCAAATAATTCTATTTCCATTCTTTCGGGAACAATCGTTGCAGCATTTATTGTAACAAATGGTCCATTAGAACGTGTTGAAAGTGCATGAATAGTACGTGCCACCATTTCTTTCCCTGCACCTGAGGGACCTGTAATCATAATACGACTATTAGTTGGCGCCACTTTTTCTATAATTTGGCGCAAATGCTTCATAACAGTCGATGTTCCAAGCAATTCTTGTACCTCACTTGAGCGTTGTCGTAATTCTAAAAGCTCACGTTTTAATTTTGAGTTTTCAAGAGTTCGTTCAGCAACTAAGATAAGGCGATCGGTTTTAAAAGGCTTTTCAATGAAATCATATGCACCTCGTTTTATAGCAGAAACAGCTGTCTCAATATTACCATGACCAGAAATCATCACTACTGGAAGAGAGGGATGTCGAGCTTTGATTTCATCAAGCAATGCTAAACCATCCAGACGACTTCCTTGTAACCAAATATCTAAAAAAATTAGCTTTGGAACACGCTCATTAATTTGTGCTAACGCTTCATCAGCATGACACGCAACACGCGTTTCATAGCCTTCATCATTCAAAATACCAGCAATAAGCTCACGAATATCTGCTTCATCATCAACAATTAAGATATCTGCTACCATCTCATTCCCTTACTTATGATTTGTGGTTTGTGCCATACTATCTTGCTCGACCAGCCGGAAATACCATACGAATCATCGCACCACGACCTTCATAAAAACTATCTAATGCATCATGCAATTCCATGTACCCACCATGATCTTCAATAATTTTACGGACAATAGCTAAGCCCAGTCCTGTCCCTTTTTCTCGCGTTGTTATATAAGGTTCTAATAATTTTTGCCTTTGTTCTTTAGGAAGCCCTTTACCATTATCAATAACATCCACAACCAAGTGCTCTCTTTGACGATAAGAACGTATCAGAATATGACCATGAATACCTTTTTCTCGTGCAACAGAATCAATCGCTTCGCTTGCGTTTTTAATAACATTACTGAATGCCTGAACAATAAGACGATTATCAAACTCACCTATAAGTGGTACATTTCCCAAATCTTGCTCAAAATGGATATCATGTCGTGTAACCTCTATCAAAAAACACGCTTCACGCAATAACCCACGTATATCTGAAAAACCCATGTGTGGTTTGGGCATACGCGCAAAAGAAGAAAATTCATTAACCATACGCCCAATATCCCCGACTTGTCGAATAATTGTATTAATACACCGATTAAAAATTTCTTGATCTTGCGTAATGATTGTACCGTAGCGCCTACGAATACGTTCAGCTGACAATTGAATGGGTGTAAGTGGGTTTTTGATTTCATGCGCAATACGGCGTGCAATATCTGCCCATGCTGATGAACGTTGTGCTTCTACAAGGTCTGTAATATCATCAATTGTTAAAACCCAAGATTGCCCTTGCCCATCATCTTCCTCCATCGTAATTTGTACATTACAGACCCGCTCTTGCTCTGCAACGCTTAAAGTCACCTGTTCACGGTGGTTTTTACGCCCTGACGAACAAACAGACTCAAAAACTTTCCCGATTTCAGCGCTTAATGATAAAAGGCTGTATCCTATAACTTGTTCAGAATTAATACCAAACATTGTCTCAATAGACCTATTAATAATTGTAATATTCCCATTATTATCAATTCCAGCCACACCTGCTGTCACACCAGATAAAACAGCTTCAGAAAAACGCCGTCTTTCGTCGATTTGATCACGAACTGCTATCAACTCATTACGTCGACTTTTAAGTTCACTGACCATGTAATTAAAAGTTTTTGATAACTGCCCAATATCCCCATCCCTCGCACGTACCGGCACAAAAACCTCCATATTTCCAGAAGCCACATCATCAGCCGCACCTATAAGAAGCCGAATAGGACGTACCAAACGGTCAGCAACAGCAATACCAGCCCAAATAGCTGACAAAAATAAACTTAAAAAAAGACATAAATAAAGCATACCAAACGCAATTTGCGTTGGCAGGCGATTTTCATTCAAACCACGATAACGATCTGTATTAATTTCCGTTAAACGTAAAGCAGACAACACATTTTTATCAACATCACGCACCAAGTATAAAAATGTATTTGAGATATTCGTAAATTTCAAAACAATACCAAAATAATCATGAACTCCCGGCTGAAAAGAAAAAGGCCTTTCACTAGTTGCTTGAGCAATAAGATGAGATGGTGGAATAGGCAATTTATCTTCATCACCAAGATCGCTTGAAGCAAAAATAGTCCCTGTCGAACTTAACAAAAACGCACCACGAAGATTACGACCTGCAGCATGACGTGTTAATTGTAATCGATATTCAACTGGATTGTGTGCTAGGAGCTTTTTATTATCAAGCGCAAATGCCATAGCATAAGATAAATTTTTCAAATTTTGGAGCATTTCATCCGCATAAGCGTTAGCTAAATCGATAGAAGAGCCAACAATTTGTCGAGTTGTTGTATCAAACCACCGGTCAAGCCCTAAATTAAGAGCAGGCCCTGAAACGAGAGCAACAGCAACAGCCGGCAATGTCGCAACAAGTGCAAATAACGAAATAAGACGCACATGAAGACGTGAAGCAGCACGCCTTGACCGCCACGCACGCATAATAGGAATTATTTCATATAAAACAATGACTACCAGCCCCAAAACCCAAATACTATTAATTCCTATAAGGACTAGTGTCACGCCTCTATCAGGTACAATAGAGGTTAACCCAACAAGAATAATAAATGAAACAGACGCTGTTAGCAAAGCTAATACAATAATTGTGATACCCCAAAATGTATATACATTACTTAAACGACGTGATTCATCGTTATAAGTATTTTGATTTATATTCTGGAGATTTGTCACAGATGTTGTATTCATGATGATCTTACGCTACTTATCTCCTTGTTCTCACACAACCCTTTGTGATAAAAATTGATAATACTATGTTTACAATATAACTAATTCAAAAAATTAAGAAAGAATTTCTACATTTTTGAAACAGTTTTAAAATAAAGTATGTTTGATTAATACTTTTCAAGGAGATGCCATGCGATTAACAAAAAAAACAAATTATGCTCTCCGAATACTCATGTACTGCGCATCTAATCAAGATAGTTTAAGTTCTATCCCTGAAATTGCTAAAACATATGCCATTTCTGAGCTTTTTTTATTTAAAATCCTTCAACCATTAGTGGAGGCAGGTTTTTTGCAAACAGTACGTGGACGTAACGGTGGTATCAAATTGGCTAAACCAGCAACAGAGATCTCAGTGGCTGATGTTGTGAAAATAATAGAAGATAATTTTTCCATGGCAGAATGTTTTGATACAAAAGAAGTTAATTGCCCACTGGTTAATTCCTGTAACCTAAATATCGTACTCAAAAATGCATTAAATGCTTTTTTCGATGTATTATCAACAACATCCATTTCTGATCTACAACAACCATTATTACAACGTTAATCAAGAATTGATCGTAGAAAAAATAATAAATAATTAGCTTAAACTAAACTTTAAAAAGGAATTAAGTATTTCTATTGCAGCTATAATATTAGCCGCTGGACGTGGCGAAAGAGTGGGGTCTTTACAAAATAGTCCAAAACAATACCGACTTTTAGGACACAAGCCGGTTATTTACCATACTGTGCGTTGTTTTTTGCAACATCCAGCCATCACAACCATTATTTTGGTTATCCGCCCAGATGACCACCAAATATGTGAAAATGCTATAGCCGATTTTAATAAAGATCTCATCATTGTGGAAGGAGGTGCTACACGCCAACTATCCGCTTTATGCGGGCTCCATGCACTCAAAGAAATCAAACCAGACTATGTTCATATCCATGATGGTGCACGCCCTTTTGTCGAAAGCAAGCTCCTTGAAAAAATTCATACTACTGTCAACCACCAAGAAGGTGTTCTACCTGTCCTTCCCATTTCTGACACTCCAAAACGTGTAAATAATGCACATTATGTTGTAGAAACAATTTCGCGTACCAATTTCTATAGTGCACAAACTCCGCAGTGTTTTCCATTTAAACTTATTTTAGCAGCTCATGAAAAAGCAATACAATCTTGCAAACAAAATTTCACCGATGATTCATCAATCGCCGAATGGTTTGGTATTCCTATGCGAATCATTCCTGGAAATCCTAATAATATAAAAATTACATGGCCGGAAGATCTCGAAACTGCACATTTATATCTCCAGAAAAGAGCACCTATGTTCCCTGATATTCGTACTGGAAATGGTTATGATGTCCATTCTTTTATAGATGGTGATTATATTACATTATGTGGCGTAAAAATTCCTTTTACAAAGAAATTAAATGGACATTCAGACTCCGACGTCGCTCTCCACGCACTAACAGACGCTCTTTTAGCTACTCAAGGCGCTGGAGATATAGGCACCCATTTTCCTCCTTCTGATCCCCAATGGAAAAATGCATCATCAGAAATTTTCCTACGCCACGCTGTTAATATTATTAAGCAAGCAGGCGGTCGTATTGCTAATGTTGATATCACACTCATTGCCGAAAAACCTAAAATCAGTCCTTATCGTCATAGGATGGTAACACACCTTATGAATATACTCACAATTTCAGCCGATCGTATTTCTATTAAAGCAACAACTAATGAAAAACTAGGATTCATTGGCCGTGAAGAAGGCATTGCCTCTCTTGCAACGGCTACTGTCATTTACCCAGGAGAAATTTTTAAATGATATGCATTTGTGAAATACAGACTCATGTAGTTCTAACGACTTGTCGTTCAAAAGATCTGTTACTCACAATCGTAGATCTTTATAAAAAAATCACCGTTGCAAATCCTACCGATATTGTAAAATCATTGGATAGATCCGATTGGTAAATTCATTGTTTATTCAAAGAAAGTAAAATAAATCTGGTAGCTATATACACTAAATTTATAAACGCATTATGTCATTTCCAAAAATTTGTTCTTACAATAGCTAAGAGTGAAAAAATACTCAAAAGACTATAATCTCAATTTCTCTTATAAACATGAAAAATTTTTAAAATAGCACCCCACTAAGATATATGAGATTTGTGTATTTCATAATATTTCTGCATCCAATTTTCAGTTTTTGATCTTGTTATAATGCAGCTCGCAAATGCAGTATTCATTACGCATCCAAGCAGATTTAACTATTATATCTCTAAAACACCGTAAATCTGATGAGCGCGTTTCTCAAAAGCATTTGTAAATTTATGAAAAGCAATATCAAACATTGATCCTGTCAATAATTCTAACATTTTGCTCTTAAATTCATAAGTAATAAAAAACTCTACATTACATGCATTCACATTTTGAATTTGGTGAAACGCCCAATGATTTTCGAGATATTTAAATGGACCATCAATATATTTAACCTCAATAAGATTTTTCTTAGGCTGAAGAAGCACTTGTGTCGTAAACATTTCTCGAATCATTTTATAACCAACTGTCATATCAGCAATGAGCAATGTCTTTTCCTCATACTCCTTCCGAGAACGTATTATTAAAGCCTCACACATCGGTAAAAATTCAGGATAAGATTCAATATCTGCAACAAGATTAAACATTTCATGAGCAGTATGGGCAATTTGCCGATGTGTTGTAAAAGTTGGCATAACTCTCTCTATCAGGCAAATTTTTCAGCACGTGCTTTTTGTAAAGCTTTAAAGTCATCTCCAGCGTGATGAGATGAACGTGTCAGAGGATTGGAAGCCATATGTAAAAAACCTTTCGCCTTACCAACCTTGGCAAAAGATTCAAATTCATCAGGAGTTACAAAACGAATGACAGGATGATGCTTTCGCGTAGGCTGCAAATACTGTCCAATTGTCATAAAATCTACATCAGCAGAACGCAAATCATCCATTAATTGAAAAATTTCATTCCGCTCTTCCCCAAGACCAACCATAATTCCTGATTTTGTAAAAATTGTTGGATCAAGTTCCTTAACGCGTTGTAATAACCGAATTGAATGAAAATAACGTGCTCCTGGACGCACCTTTAAATATTTAGATGGAACTGTTTCCAAATTATGATTAAAAACATCAGGCTTAGCAGCAACTACAATTTCTAACGCATTATCCTTATGGCGAAAATCAGGTGTAAGGACTTCAATTGTTGTTGTAGGAGTCTTTCGACGAATAGCATGAATAACTTTTGCAAAATGCTGTGCACCACCATCAACCAAATCATCACGATCAACAGATGTAATGACAACATGCTTTAACGCCATCTGTGCAACAGCATCTGCCACACGCTCTGGCTCATCATCATCAACTGCAAGCGGAATACCTGTCGTAACATTGCAAAAAGCACAAGCTCGCGTACATATTTCACCTAAAATCATAAAGCTAGCATGTCGTTGGCTCCAACATTCACCAATATTTGGACAACCAGCTTCCTCACATACTGTCACCAATTTATTGAAACGTACAATATTATGGGTTTCCTTATAGATCTGTGATGTTGGTGCTTTTACACGAATCCAATCTGGTTTTTTCTGAATAACCGTATCTGGACGGTGCGCCTTTTCAGGATGACGAACACGTCTATTCGTAACTCTATCAACCACCGTAACCATCTAAGATCTCTGCCTTCTCAATAGCGAATACTTATGAAAAATCACAAAATGCAAAATTTTTCATATAACCTAATTATCAAGCATTTAAAACCTGATCGTACGCATCTAATACACTTTCTTTCATCATCTCCGATAATGTCGGATGTGGAAAAACAGTACTCATTAATTCTTCTTCAGTTGTTTCAAGATTCATAGCAATAACAAAACCTTGAATAAGTTCTGTTACCTCTGCTCCTACCATATGGGCACCAAGAAGCTGCCCTGTTTTTTTATCAAAAATAGTCTTAACTAACCCTTGATCTTCACCTAAAGCAATTGCCTTACCGTTAGCTGAAAAAGAATAACGACCAACACGTATATCGTAGCCAGCCTCTTTTGCTGCTTTCTCTGAAAGCCCTACAGAGGCAACCTGTGGTGTACAATAGGTACATCCAGGAATTTTCCTTTTATCAAGTGCATGAGCACTTTTCAGGCCTGCAATACGCTCAACACAGATTACACCTTCTTCTTCCGCTTTATGAGCCAACATAGGGGGACCAGCAACATCACCAATAGCATATATCCCTTCCACACCTGTCCAGCTCCATTCATCAGTTACAATGCATCCACGATCAATTCTGATACCTAATGCTTCTAAACCAAGGTTCTCAATGTTACCTTGAACTCCAACAGCGGAAATTAATCGATCAGCTGTTATTGTTTCTGTTTTACCTTTAACATCGATATGCGCTATAATAGAATCAACAGTTTTTTCAACTTTTGTCACTTTTGCATCAGTCAAAATACGTATGCCTTTTTTCTCTAACTGCTTACGCGCAAATGTTGAAATTTCAACATCCTCAACCGGCATAATTTGAGGCGTCATTTCAACGACAGTCACCTGAGAACCCATATCATGATAAAAAGAAGCAAATTCAATACCTATCGCTCCAGACCCCATCACCAAAAGTGACTTTGGTAGTGTATGTGGTACCATTGCTTCAAAATAAGTCCAAATGAGCTTCCCATCTGGTTCAATACCGGGAATAGAACGTGGGCGAGCTCCAGTCGCAACAATTATATGTTTTGCCTGATAAGTCCCCTCACCTAATGTTCCCTTAGGTACTGGATTTTGGGGCTGCATAATTGCTTTGGATGATGGAGAAACCACAATTTCTGCAAGTTGGCTACCTTTAGATGCCTTAGTTAGCTTTGCTTCACCCCAAATAACATCAATCTTGTTTTTCTTCATCAGAAAACCAATACCAGCATTCAAACGTGCTGACACCCCACGCGAACGCGCTACAACATCTTTAATATTTACTTCAATTGAACCGTTAAGTTTTAACCCATAATCATTTGCATGCTCAGCAAAATGCTTCATTTCCGCTGAACGTAAAAGAGCTTTTGTTGGGATACAACCCCAATTTAAGCAAATACCACCTAAATGTTCACGTTCAACAATTGCAGTCTTGAAACCACATTGTGCCGCGCGAATTGCAGTTACATATCCGCCCGGTCCTGAACCAATCACAATTATATCATAAAGATTTGCCACAGTAATCCCTCCATGGATATATACAAAACGGATCCAGACTATCCGAGCTTAAAGCAGAAAGGTAATAGGATAAATCTCTTTTGCATATCCTATTCTAAAAATCCACATGAATACCTTCATGAAATCAAAAGAAGCCGCAAAACTATCATTAAGGCTATTCAAATCTACTTTTTCCATATCACTACTCTTGCCTCATACACAATTTACATAAATTATGTGAGATACTTAACAATCACTACATTAACATTGCTAGTGGATTTTCAATCAGTCTTTTAAAGGCCTGAGCAAGTTCTGCTGCTAATGCACCATCAACAGCACGGTGATCGGTGGAAAGTGTAACTGACATCATAGTAGCAATCGCTAATGCACCATCCTTAACAACTGCTCGCTTCTCACCCGCACCAACTGCAAAAATTGTTGCATGCGGTGAATTAATAATGGCAGAAAACTCTTTTACACCATACATACCCATATTCGATACTGCTGTTGTTCCCCCCTGATATTCTTCTGGTTTCAACTTACGTTCACGAGCACGCGTTACAAAATCTTTCATCTCATTAGAAATAATAGGCAAAGATTTCTCTTCTGCATGGCGAATAACTGGTGTAATTAACCCATTTGGAATAGAAACAGCAACACCAACATCACAGTGTTTGTGATAAAGCATTCCACCTTCAAGCCATGACACATTGGCATCAGGTACAGCTTTCAAAGACAGCGCAATAGCCTTAATAACCATATCGTTTATGGATAATTTATAAGTAGGTTTACCACCCTCTTGCGTTTTGACCATTGGAGCAGCAGCATTAAGTTGCGCACGCAACGCCAGCAACGCATCAAGCTCACAGTCTACTGTTACGTAAAAATGCGGTACCATTTGTTTTGATTCAGTCAAACGCTTAGCGATTGTTTTACGCATACTATTATGAGGTGTAAGTGTATATTCACCTTCTCTAAATAGTTTTATTATTTGCTCGTCCGCAACGCCAGTTGCCATTGACTGATCAACTTGTAATGAACAAGAAGCTTTAAGAGCACCATCACTTAGAACTTTCTCCACATCACGATTAATAATCCTCCCATGAGGACCTGTACCAGAAATAAGTGATAAATTGAGACCTTCTTGAGCCGCTAACCTCCGAGCCAAAGGTGATGCAAAAAGACGTATATTATTTTCATGTTTCTGCACTGATAGCTGAGCTTTTGGTGCATTAGAAACCTGTATATCCACATCCTTTGATACCACCTGTTTTTCATCAACTGGTGCTCTCTCTAAAACAAAAGAAGACTTATCTTCCGCAATTTTAGCTACTTCACTTAAATCTTCATCTTCTTCTGCCAAAATCACGATTAAAGTATTAACTTTAACTCCCTGCGTTCCAGCAGGAACAACAATTTTTGCAACCGTTCCTTCATCAACAGCTTCTACTTCCATCGTTGCTTTATCTGTTTCAATTTCAGCAATAACATCACCCGTAGAGACCTTATCGCCTTCCTTGACATTCCATTTTAGCAAATTTCCTTCTTCCATTGTGGGAGAAAGCGCAGGCATTGTAATCTTAATAGGCATAGTGCTTTTTCCTTCGTTATGCTCGATAAGTCACAGCCTTAACAGCTTCGACAATTTCAGTAATACTCGGTAAAGCCAATTTTTCAAGATTGGCAGCATAAGGCATAGGAACATCTTTGCCAGCAATTGTAGAAACTGGCGCATCAAGATAATCAAAAGCCTGCTGCATAACACGTGTTGCTATTTCAGTACCAATAGATGATTGAGGATACCCTTCTTCAACCGTTACTAAACGACCAGTTTTTTTAACTGAAGCAAGAATTGTCGGAAGATCCATTGGGCGAATAGTACGCAAATTAATTAATTCAATATCAATACCAAGCTTTTCAATTTCCGGCAACGCCTGAACTGCGTAATGCATTCCAATTCCATAAGCAACAATCGTCACATCCTGGCCAGATTTATAAATATGCGCCTTACCAATAGGTAAAACAAAATCGTCTATTTTAGGAACTTCAAACTGATGACCATAAAGAATTTCGTTTTCAAGAAAAACAATAGGATTATCATCACGAATAGCGGCTTTTAGCAAACCTTTTGCATCCGCTGCACTGTAAGGCATAACAACTTTGAGACCCGGAATATGACTATACCATGCAGCATAACACTGTGAATGCTGAGCCCCAACACGTGCTGCAGCACCATTGGGACCACGAAAAACTATAGGAGTAGACATTTGTCCACCAGACATATAACGAGTTTTTGCAGCTGAATTAATAATTTGATCAATCGCCTGCATAGCAAAATTAAATGTCATAAATTCAACAATAGGACGCAAACCTCCAAATGCAGCACCAATACCCAACCCCGCAAAACCGTGTTCTGTAATTGGTGTATCAATAACTCGGCGCGTACCAAATTCTTCCAATAAACCTTGGCTAACTTTATAAGCACCTTGATATTGCGCTACTTCCTCACCCATTAAAAAAACTGTCTCATCGCGTCGCATTTCTTCAGCCATAGCTTGATTAAGTGCTTCACGTACTGTCATCGTAACCATTTCAACATCCGCAGGGATATCAGGATCACTTCCACTATCAAAAATAGGACGAACCGGTATTGATAAAGAAGAAGAAACTCTCTCTATTTTTTTAGTTGTGGTTTGTGAAATGTTTGCAGCATTTTCACCTTCTTCCAACAATACAGCAATAGCAGTATTAACCTTCACGCCCTCAGTACCTTCAGGAACTAAAATTTTACCAATAATACCCTCATCAACAGCTTCTACTTCCATTGTTGCTTTATCAGTTTCAATTTCAGCAATCACATCACCGGAACTGACGTTATCACCCTCTTTCTTGAGCCATTTAGACAATTTACCTTCTTCCATCGTTGGTGAAAGCGCTGGCATTAAAATCTCAATAGACATATTCACGTTCCCCACTTTAAACTAGAATATCAGTATAGAGCTCAGAAACATCTGGCTCTTGATCATTTTGTGCAAAATCTGCTGCATCAGCGACAATTGCACGGACTTCTTTATCAATAGACTTCAAATCGTCTTCACTAACCCAACCTTGTTTAATAACGTGTTGTTTTACTTGATCAATCGGATCTTGTTCTTCTTTTATTTTCTGCACTTCCTCTTTTGATCTATATTTTGCTGGATCAGACATGGAATGACCACGATAACGATAAGTCTGCATATCAAGAATGATCGGCCCCTTCCCCGAACGTGCCCAAGAAATTGCCTCATCAGAAGCCCCTTTTACTGCATGAACATCCATACCATCAACGACAATACCTGGAATTTCAAAAGAAAGGCCACGACGAGAAAAATCCGTTTCCGCAGATGCACGAGAAACTGATGTCCCCATAGCGTACTGATTATTTTCAATAATATAGACAACAGGAAGCTTCCAAAGTGAGGCCATATTAAAACTTTCATAAACTTGCCCCTGATTTGCAGCACCATCACCAAAATAAACCAATGTCACATTATCTTTACCAAGATACTGATTCGAAAAAGCCAAACCTGTACCAATTGGAACCTGCGCACCAACAATGCCATGCCCACCATAAAAATTCTTTTCTTTGGAAAACATATGCATTGAGCCACCTTTTCCTTTGGAAAAGCCACCTTGACGTCCTGTTAATTCCGCCATAACACCACGCGGACTCATACCTGCCGCTAACATATGTCCATGATCACGATAAGATGTGATGATCTGATCACCTTCTTTTGCTGCTTTTAATGTGCCAACAACAACGGCTTCTTGTCCGATATAAAGGTGACAAAACCCACCAATTAAACCCATACCATAAAGTTGACCTGCTTTTTCTTCAAAACGACGAATCAAAAGCATTTCGCGATAAGCAGCAATTGTTTCATCTTTTGTAAAATTAGCTTTCTTTGCTGCCTTAGTAACATTTGATAATGTGGCTTGCACTACCGGCGCAGATTTTTTTTTAGCCCGTTCTGCCATATTAAACTCCCTTCGATGATTATCTAGAAATAACCTCTACGAACAAAAGTTACAAGTATTATAAAATCACTTCACATTTTACCATAAGTGACTGTTTTTAAATTGCTTTTTTAGATTAATCGATTTCTAATTAATTTTTAATCTCGTCAGGAGAAATTAAAATGGTCAATTCATTTGGTTTGGAAAAGTTTAAATTCTTTCTCACATATTCATCCAACATATCTTTTTCAATATACCCATCACGTAAAAGAGAAATACGTTTTTCAACAAACGTTCGCTCAACTTCTACTTTATGAAGCTCCTCCTCCAATTCAGCAATATGCTGAATAATTTTGCTGCGTGCAGAAAGCCCGTAATCACCATGATAAATATGATAACCAAAATAGCCTAAAACCCCAACCACCATAATCGGTAGAATGAAACGCGCTGTAACTGATCTACGTTTTTGTTTCGTCCACATAACAGTCATGATCTTTTTAAAATGCTCTACCCAATTTATGCATGACTTTGATTAACAGCTTATTATCAAAACAATCGTACGTAGCTCTTTTTTATACTTTATATTACTAGCCAAAACAAAAATATTATACTTTATACCTAAACATAAAACATCCGTTAACTTCTGATTTTATTTCCATCTTTGTCAGTAAACCCCCCTACTAAAATGACGATAAAATCAATAAATGCCCAAATTCCAGAAATAGGTAACCCCAAAATAGATAAAGATAGAATAAGCATAAAAACACCAGTTCCAGTTTTACCAACTATAAAACGATGAATACCAAAAGTACCTATAAAGAAACAAACAAGTGCGAGAACTAATTTTGAATATTGTTGTTTCACCAACGGAAAAACAGAAGTAGCAGCACCATCTTTACTGACAAAGTCAAGATAATCACCAACTTTTGGTGAGCTTTTTCCTAACCAATCACAAAGCGCAAATTGATAACGTTCACCATCATCACCTGAAATAAGGTATGTCCCCTGTTCTTGACTAATAATTCTTCCTCTCATTACCATCACCTATAAACTTATTATTTACTTGTTATTAATAAAACGATAAAATTATTAATAGAATAGTAAAATTTAAAAATCCTGTTAATATAAAGACATAGTAATTTTTCCTAACAGCTATTAACGATACGGGTTGCCCGTATAATGGGCTTGTTTTCCTAGCATTTCTTCAATACGAATAAGTTGATTATATTTTGCCAATCTATCTGAACGTGCAAGTGAACCGGTTTTAATTTGTCCACAATTTGTTGCAACTGCAAGGTCAGCAATAAAAGAATCTTCCGTTTCGCCTGAACGATGAGATATAATAGCACGATAACCTGCTTTATGTGCTGTTTCTATAGCATCAAGCGTTTCACTCAATGTACCAATTTGATTGACTTTAATAAGAATAGAATTGGCAACACCCTTCCTAATACCATCACGCAAACGTGCTGAATTTGTTACAAATAAATCATCACCAACAAGCTGGCATTTTTTGCCGATCGAATCAGTAAGAAGCTTCCAGCCTTCCCAATCATCCTCAGCCATTCCATCTTCAATTGTTATTATAGGATAAGCATCAACAAGCTGAGCTAAATACTCCACCTGTTGGTGTGCATCACGACACTTACCTTCGCCTTCATAAAAATATGAACCATTTTTATACAATTCTGTTGAAGCACAATCTAAACCAATAGCAATTTGTTCACCTGGTTTATACCCAGATGCAACAATAGATTCTATAATAAAATCAATTGCTTGCTCAGAACTTTTAAAATGAGGTGCAAAACCACCTTCATCACCAACATTGGTATTATAACCTGCATCCTGTAAGCGTTTTTTTAGTGTATGAAAAATTTCAGCACCATAGCGAACCGCTTCTTTCAGTGTTGGCGCTCCCACTGGAACAATCATAAACTCTTGAAAATCAATTGGATTATCAGCGTGAACACCACCATTAATAATATTCATCATTGGTGTAGGAAGAAGATGCGCTTGCGTCCCACCAATATAACGATACAAAGGTAGACCTAATGATTTTGCTGCCGCTTTTGCAACTGCCAATGAAACACCTAAAATAGCATTGGCACCAAGGCGTGCTTTATTAGGCGTTCCATCCAACGAAATCATTGCTTGATCAATTGCTATTTGATTTTTTACATCTCGTCCACCAAGTTCTTGAAGAATTTCACCATTAATTGCAGCAACAGCATTTTGAACACCTTTACTTTGATAGCGCACACCACCATCACGAAGTTCCACTGCCTCATGCGTACCAGTTGACGCTCCTGAAGGAACCATGGCACGCCCAAAAACTCCATCTTCCAAATAAACATCAACCTCTACAGTCGGATTACCACGGCTATCAAGCACTTCACGCCCAATGATATTTACAATTACAGTCATACAAATTCTCTTATACAATGAATATTTTGATTCACATTATTCATAACGTCACTCATAGAAATTATCTACACTCGAATATTCAATTTCTTTTTTTTTGCCAAACAATCAAAATCCATTAAAATTTCAAGTAACCTTTGTAAATTATCAATTTTAATCATATTAGGCCCATCAGATGGCGCATTATCTGGATCTTGATGTGTTTCTAAAAAAACACCTGCAACACCAACAGCAACAGCTGCACGTGCTAATGCTTCAACAAACTGCCGCTGTCCACTAGATGAATCGCCCTTACCACCTGGTTCTTGAACAGAATGTGTTGCATCAAAAATAACAGGCGCTCCAAATGAACGCATAATTGGCAATGAGCGCATATCAGAAACAAGACGATTATAACCAAATGAAGCACCACGTTCACAAAGCATAACATTAGGATTACCGCTCTGAGTTACTTTTTTTAAGACATTTTCCATATCCCAAGGAGCTAAAAACTGCCCTTTCTTAATATTGATTACACGCCCCGTTTTAGCTGCCGCAACTAAAAGATCTGTTTGACGACATAAAAAAGCTGGTATTTGCAAAATATCCACTGTTGAAGCGATAGCTTTACATTGTTCTTCTGTATGCACATCAGTCAATATTGGAAAACCAAATTCTTTTTTAAGATCAGAAAAAATAATCATTGCTTTTTCAAGACCAATACCACGCGCCGCATTAAGAGACGTTCTATTAGCTTTATCGTAACTAGATTTATAAACAAACCCAATACCAATTTGATCAGTAATTTCTTTAAGCCGACCCGCCATTTCAAAAGCGTGATCTCGACTTTCCATCTGGCAAGGACCTGCAATTAAAGACAGAGGTGCATCATTGGAAAAAACAATATTTCCAACTTTAACAGAAACATTTGGTTTAGACATTGTATTCCTCAAAAAGTGAGCATGTAATTTATAAAGCTAAACCAACCTGCTCTGTTCCACAGTAGCCTCAATAAAAGAAGAAAAAAGTGGATGCGGATCAAATGGACGTGACTTTAACTCTGGATGATATTGAACACCAATAAACCATGGATGATCTATATATTCTATTGTTTCTAGTAAAATACCGTCTGGACACATACCAGAAAAAATAAATCCAAATTGTTCTAGCTTTTCTTTATAATGAATATTGACTTCATAACGATGGCGATGTCGCTCGAAAATATTTGTTGTTCCATAAATTTTGGAAATATGGCTACCTTCTTTTAATTGAGCTGCAAAAGAACCAAGACGCATCGTTCCACCAAGATTTCCAGACGCTATACGTTTCTCAAGCAAATCTCCCTTAAGCCATTCCGTCATTAAACCTACAACTGCATCCTTTGTCTCACAAAATTCACTTGATGAAGCATTTGCAATATTTGCAATATTGCGAGCAGCTTCAATACAAGCTAATTGCATTCCAAAACAAATGCCAAAAAATGGAATTTTACGTTCTCGTGCAAATTGAATTGCTCGGATTTTACCTTCTGCACCCCGTCCACCAAAAGCACCAGGAACCAAAATCCCATGAACTTTTTGTAAATAAGGTGTAGGATCTTCTTTTTCAAAAAGCTCCGCTTCAATCCATTCAATATTAACCTTCACTCTATTAGCTAACCCACCGTGCGCAATTGCTTCAATAAGAGATTTATAAGCATCCTTCAGGCCTATATATTTTCCAACAATTGCGACCGTTACTTCCCCTTCAGGATGGTGAATGCGATATGTAATATCTTCCCAACGATCCATATCGGGTTGAGGTGCTGAACTAATTCCAAAAGAAAAAAGAACTTCTGAATCTAAACCCTCTTTATGATATGCTACGGGAACATCATAAATAGTTAGAACATCTAACGCCTGAATAACTGCACTTGGACGAACATTACAAAAAAGTGACAATTTGCGCCGTTCTGATTCCGGAATAGGTCGATCTGTACGCACTAATAAGATATCAGGAGCTATACCAACTGATTGCAACTCTTTAACGGAATGTTGTGTTGGTTTAGTTTTTAATTCACCTGCAGAAGCAATATAAGGCATTAACGTAAGGTGCATATAAACAGCGCCTTGCCTTGGCAACTCATTACGTAGTTGACGAATTGCTTCCAAAAAAGGCATTGCCTCAATATCACCAACCGTTCCACCTATTTCACATAAGACAAAATCAAATTCTTCATTTCCTGTAGTAATGAATGCCTTAATTTCATCTGTAACATGAGGAATAACTTGAACTGTTTCTCCTAAATAATCACCGCGGCGTTCTCTTTCAATGATATTACGATAAATACGCCCTGCCGTGATACTGTCCTGGTTATTAGCACAACGCCCAGTAAAGCGTTCATAATGACCAAGATCAAGATCTGTTTCTGCGCCATCATCGGTAACAAATACTTCACCATGTTGATAAGGCGACATCGTACCTGGATCAACATTCAAATAAGGATCGAGCTTACGGATCCGTACACGATATCCTCGTGCCTGTAATATCGCAGCTAAAGCTGCCGCAGCAATGCCTTTTCCAAGAGAAGAAACCACACCACCAGTAATAAAAACATAACGTGCCATGGGCTTACGATAATAAGCAGTTTATTATAATTTTTCTAGTCAAAAAAGTACTAAAAAGGAATTTTTATTTTCGCAAAGTAAAAAAGGGCAAAAACAACTTTTTTAAAAACCCATATTTGATTTTAAAAATTATTTGACACCATTATCATTTGGATTTTCAACTGGTGATGGAATTGGATTTTCAACTGCAGGAGCAGCAGGCTTACTTTGTTTTTGAGAAGGTGTCGAAGCACCACCTAATTGTTCGAAAATAGAAGGCTTGGAACTTTTATTAGATGATGGTTTACCTTCCTCTGATGTATTTTTGTTTGTCGGATTTTGTTCTGAATTAATCGGAATGCGATTAAGAATATCAGAATCAGAGTTTGATATATTTCCGACTACAACAAGTATAATGGATACCGTAAAAAAACAAATTGCCAAAATAGTCGTTAAACGTGTCAACATGTTTTTGGCCCCACGAGCACTCATAAACCCTGAACCACTACTCGTACCAAGTCCACCACCTTCCGAGGGCTGAATTAACACAACGCCAATCAAAGTGATAACAATCAAAAAGTGAATTACAATTAGTACTGTTTGCATAAACTCTGCTCTTTATAAACACTTATAGTTATTTATATACAAATTGCGCATAATCCAAGAGATAATTATGAATTCTTTTCTATAATAGACGATAAACATCGCAAATAGTTAAAAAATCAACCGCTTTTAAACTTGCTCCGCCAATTAAAGCACCATTAACATGAATAGTACTCAAAAATTCAAGTGCATTTGATGAATTGACAGATCCACCATAAAGCAAACGCATGTTACACCCTTCGTTACCAAAACGATAACTGATCTTATCACGAATAAAACTATGCACTTGTGCAACATCTCCTGAAGTAGGAGTTTTACCCGTACCTATAGCCCATATAGGTTCATAAGCGATAATTATATTCTGTGCTGTCGCGTTATCTGGTATAGAACCCTCAAGCTGGCGTGCGATTACATCTAATACTTTGCCATTTTCACGCTCTTCCAATGTCTCACCGATACAAACAAGAGCAACAAGATTTGCCCTCCATGCAGCTTGTACTTTAGCACAAACAATCGCATTATTTTCATGGTAAGCTGTACGACGTTCTGAATGCCCAATAATAACATGACTGGCTCCTGCCTCTTTAAGCATAGCAGCTGAAATATCCCCAGTATAAGGACCACTATCACTGAAATGACAATCCTGCCCCCCTAAAAGCAACCTTTCACCACTCAATGTATCAGAAGCACGCGATAAAAGCGTTGCTGGAACACAAATAAGTGCTTCAAATAAACAATCTGAATCAGAGAGAACACCAGTAGCGATGGCATGTAACTCCTTAAGAGATTCACCCATTCCATTCATTTTCCAATTTCCGGCAATTAAAGGCCGAATATTTGGAGTCATATCTTTACCTCAAAAGCTTTTTAACAAAATTTTATCGCTTTAAGTACCAAATTATAAAACGAAAGCAAGTCTTTAAGCTTGCATCTTGTGCATCTTTATTGCAAATTCGATCATTGCTTTGATAATCATTGTGCATATAAATGGAATTAAACAATGCTTGATACCCTGAGAAACACTAAAAATTCTTGGTTTGCTAAGCTTTTTTTTGTTATTTTACTTCTATGTTTCATTTTTTTATGGGGTGTACCACAATTATACACACAAAGCGAGAGAGATTTACTCACCTCTGGCAAGTCGATAACAACTGTCGATACTTACCGCCTTGCACTTGCTGATCAAAGTTTACGTTTAGCACTCAATTCCCACCTTGGACGAATGCTTACTCCAGAGGAAATACAGCAATATAGAATCCCCGCTTTTGTCTTTAACCAGTTACAACAGGATGTACTTTTTAATGAGCAAGCACGTAAAATGAAAATTAACCTTTCAAAAGACATGATAGCCCATGCCATTAGTGCTGATAATATTTTTCAGGAAAATGGAGCTTTCAGTCGAGATTTATTTCTCAACTTTCTTCAGCAATTACGTATCAACCAAAGTGATTTTTTTGATTATTACACTCAAAAAGAAAAACGCAATCAGCTCACTCTAGCTTTATTTTCTGGTATGAAAGTACCAGATATTTTCTATAAAGCCTTTGCTATTTATCAGGAAGAAACGCGTATCGCTGATTATCTCATTGTCGATTTAAAAGAAAAAGAGATAACTGCCGATCCAGATCAAGAAACATTGCAAAAATGGTTTGACACACACAAAAACGTATTTCGCGCCCCAGAATACCGCGCTGTTTCTCTATTGTCTATAACACCAGAAAAGTTTATACAATTAGAAGATATTTCTAAAGATGAAGCTAAAATTTATTACACTCAAAATATCTCACGTTTTACAACTCCTGAGAAACGCGTAATTGAAGAATTACGCTTCCCTACACGTAAAACAGCTGATGAAGCTGCAAAAAAAATAGCTGATGGCTTAAGTTTTGAAGACCTGGTTAAAGCTGAAAAAAAGACTCTCAATAACATTAAAAAAGGACCCTTAGTAAAAAGTGAACATCCTAATTACCTAGAATCTGAGATTTTTGAACTCAAAAAAGGACAAGTTAGTACTGTCATTGATGATCTACAAGGCCCTGTAATTATTCGTGTTATAGATATTATACTTTCAAGTCCTATTCCTTTTGAAACTGTAGAAAAGAATATTCGCCAAATACTTGCACAAAACCGGGCTGCTACTGATATGCATAACAAGTATACAGAAATTGAAAATGCCCGTTTTGAAGGAGCCTCTCTTAAAGAAATTGCCGACCAATATAACTTACCTCTGCGTAAAGTCACTATAGATAAAAAAGGAACAACAATTGAAGGGATAGCACTAACAGATTTACCTGAAAAAGACATCTTGTTAGAGGCTATCTATCAAGCAAATGTAGAAACTGAGCCTGACCTGCTCTCTCTTCAAGAAGGAGGGTATCTCTGGTATCAAGTAGATACGATCATCCCTGCCCGTGACAGAACACTTGAAGAAGTAAAACAAGACGCCATTGCTCAATGGAAAAGTGAAGAAATCCAACGCCTTCTCGATGAAAAAGCTGAAAATGCTCTCAAACAGCTCAATAAAGGAAAAAGCCTTGATTCTCTTGCTGCTGAATTTGGCGTTAAAAAACAAACGACTCAAGCTTTACGGCGCCAAGATTCATCAGAAGTTTTTGGATCTGAAGACATTAAAGCGTTATTTTCTAATCCTAAAGGTCATTATGGCATCGCAAAAGGTACACTCACAACAAACCGTATCGTCTATAAAATAACGGCCTCAGCGATACCTGACAATATCACTGCTCAAACCATTTCATCTGATGTGCGTACTAATCTGGATATGATGATAAGAGAAGATTTAAAGCTAGAAATACTCCAAGTTGCGAATAAAGAACATCCAGTGAAAATTAACAATTCTAACTACAACCGCATCTTCAATACTTTTTAGTGAAAATTTTACGAATAATTTTAGTTATCCAAGATAAAAATGTAATAAGCATTTTGTTTGACAATGGAAAAAGTTAAATAAACTGCTTCCTGGATAACATTGATTTATAATAATTTTGGAAAACGGCCACTTACCACTGCTTTTGTTATCAACCAATAACGATGAAGCTGCGATAAAGTTATATTCTCTTGAAAAACTGTCGCTCCTAATTGTATCGTTCTTTGAAGAGATGCTGGTGTAATTGCCAATGGAAGAAATGCTGGTTTGAGTGTTTTAGGTAAAGTGATAGAATGTTCGTAAAACTTGAGATAATGGTCTTTTGATAACGCTACCATAGCTTTAATGATCTCATGTTTTTGTTCATTATTGATGCGATTGAACTCCAACTCCTCCCTTTCCATCCCCATAGCTTTTAACATATCAGAAGGAAAATAGCATTGATATCGTGATTGCATAAGCGACAAAAGACGCAATATGCCACTCAATGCCTGAGCAATTCCTCCGTGTTCATATGCTTTTGTGAAATTTTGCGCTGCATCAAAATCTAATATCTGGCATGCAAGCTGTAAAATTGTACTTGCTGTCTTATTACAATAAGTTTCAAGAACATGAATGGTTGTTATTGGATCATTATAAAGATCAAAAACTCGCGCATCGCAATAACGTAAAAAAGCTGTCTTAGGTAAATTAAATAAAGCAATTGTTGTCAATAAATCATTTAAAATTGGATTGTATTTATTATTCTTTATTTCACCATTGGCAATAGAATCATACCACCAACGTAATCGTATCTCACCAATAAGTGGATCATGCACACTTTCACGAATACGAGCAATTTCCGCATTAAAAGCGTAAAGAGCAGCTAATGCCCTGCGCTTTTTTTTAGGTGCAAATAAAACTGATATATAGCGGTCACGATCTGTAGCACGTAAAATATCAAGACAATAAGGGAGAAAATTGGTCATTCTACCGCAAACAACACTGCAGCAACTGCACGATTTTCAGCTAAAAGAACATTAAATGTGCGCACTGCTGCCCCTGTACTCATAGTATCTGTTGAAATATGCTTTTCTCGTAAAAGTGCTCGTAATGTTTCAGGTAATCGCAATAATTCGACTCCAGTACCCACTAATAGAACTTCAATCTGATCTGCTTCTTCTAAAATACGAGAAATATCATCCTGAGTAGGTATAGGCTCTACCATATTAATGCCGTAAACACCCGATGGTACACACATAATAGAACCACGATGTGACATATCAGCAAAACGAAAACCACCATTTCCATAAGCATCAATAGGTGCACGTCCCGGAAAATGTGCTTCACGAATTTGAATTGTGTGAGACATAATAAGCGCCTTTTAAAAAAACAACTGTCTCTTTTCCTCCCCCAAAAACTAAAAAAAGACCAATAACAAATTAGACCGCTATAACAGCTCCTATACAAAACTGACGCAAAAAACATTACAAACGACATTTAAATAACCATGTCCCAAAAAGGAAGACTTCTCTTAATCTATTTGCTCAAAAACAAGTCATTTCAATCACATAATAATTATATTAACAGCTAAAACTATTCTAACCCTTTATTAATCCAATAACAATTACTCAAATAAATATACCCTCATAGAATGACAAACAAAGATACAATCTTTATTTATTGATTATAAATACCCCTAAATAAAATGGCTTTTCTACGAAAAGCCTATTTTTACCTCTATAAGGGTGAAAAATTCTACAAATGCAATTACAGTTTTGGTTTACTCTCTTTGGGTACAGCTTTTTCTTTCTTCGTTATTACCGTATTTACTTTCTTTGCGGTTTTGGTGGCAGGCTTTTTTGATGCCTTCATTTTAGCAATAGATTTTGGCTTTTCTTCCGAAAGTGGCTCGCCTTTAATACGAACATCAGCCAAAGTTGAACGAACAACACGAATACGTACACTGTCATTAATTTCAACCTCTAACTCACCCTGCTCATCATAAACCTTTGTAACTTTACCGATAATACCACCACCAGTTACAACTGTATCACCACGGCGTACAGCATTAAGCATTTCCTGCCGCTTTTTCATTTGCGTACGCTGTGGGCGGATAATCAAAAAATACATAATAGCAAAAATCAGAATGAAAGGAACAAAGGTAATAAGCGACGACCCACCAGAAACGCCGCCTGCAGCCTGAGCATAAGCGTTAGTAATAAACATTTTGATCTCCTATAGATTAAACTCCATGTATTTCTCCTCTACTAAAATAAGCTTTTGGCTTAGAGAAAGAAAAATTTCTTAGATACTATATATCCTAATCACTACATCATACAGTTTTAGCTTTTCTAAAGGAAATAAAACCTTAAAAGCTAAAAGACAATAAGTAAATACTTCTAAACAACGATTTCATTCTATGAATTACATATAATAAATATGAAATTTCTCATAAATTGAAAAAATAACTAATGTAAAATAATTTTTTGTTTCCCAAATTAGCTCAACTGATCGCCAACCTTAATTGTATAATAATATTTTTTGCTTAAATGCTATATGAGCTGATTATTTTCTATAATTCCAGTAAATTATACTTTGGATTTTTTATATCAATTGAGTTGATATAAACTTTATTTGCAAGCTTTAATATAAAGAACATCTCGCAAAAACATGTAATAATCTGTTAAAGAATAACCTACTTATTATGCCGTCTGCGGAATATATGCAACATAGACCAGTCATTAGTGACTCAATCAATTATATAATGCAATCAAATATACTAAACATCGAAAAAAACTCTCAAACTTATTGAAAATCCTATTAATAATTCTGCCCTTCTTACTTTAATTAATTCCCTTTAAAATGAAGAATATCACCTTATCATCTTTTGTAATAATTTTTATTTATTATAATAATCCATCAGCTAAAGCTTTAAAAACTAACTTTGATAATAGTATCAAAAATACTTCCAAAACATCATGTTTTGCATAGCATTAAAAAGCATCATCCACCAGATACATAATATAACTGACAATAAGTACTCTATAGTTATTACTATTCCTGTAAGGCTATAAAAAGGCCACTCTTTAATCATTTTAGTCTTTAGCTGTTTTATAAATTGTAGTAAAAAATTACATTATAATATGATTGGGTACTTATGTTATTGTTTTTATAATGAACATAAAATAATTTAAAAGGTTTATAATAACATCTTTAAATGAGCACGAAAATCATTCATGTAAATTACTAAAAGACAAGAACCTGAAAAATAGCCTAATAAGCTTTTACTTTAATATACAATACAAAAACAATCCCGAAGATTTTGAGCTTTATATTAATAAAATGATTCTTCGTTAATTTTCTAAATATTTGATAGGATCGACAGGTACAGTGTCCTTACGGACCTCAAAATAAACGCGCGGTGTTGTAATATCTCCTGAAATACCAGATTTAGCAATCTCATCACCACGCCGCACCTTTTGTCCTCTGCTAACAACAAGTTTATTATTATGTCCATAAATAGTGATAATATTGTCTTCATGCCGAATCATGACAACATTGCCAAGCTCTTTCAATCCATCACTTGCATAGATAACGACACCATTTTCCGCTGCCTTTACTGATGAACCTTCAGGTACAGTAATTTCTATTCCTCGGCTAACTACTGTTCCTTTCTTTTGACCAAAGTGGCTTAACAAACGTCCTCGTACCGGCCAACGCATTTTAGAAATCCCTGTTGCTTGTGGAGCAACAACATCATCTGAATCAGTCACTGTACTTGATAAAGCAGTTGCAGGCTTTTGCTGAGAAGAATCCTGCTTAACATTTGATGGATCAGTCTTCGTCGCAGATGTAGTTGTTACAGAAGTTCCATATACAGATGATGAATCCTTTCTACTTTCAACAGAGGATACAACTTTAGATTGAGTTGGAGATGGAGTTTGTGATGTTACTTGAGTATTATTGAGAGCATTCGAAGATACACTTGTGCGTTCATCTGGAACAATGAGCATCTGACCAACATGGATAGAATGATTATTCATACCATTTGCTAATTTTAAAGCCTCAACACTAACTCCTATTTGCTGTGCAATACTTAACAGAGTATCTCCACTTTGTACAATATAAGATCCCCGTCTAGAAACAGGAAAATCATTCACTTGTGAATGGGAGAGTGTTCCAAGATTTTTCGGTGGAGATCCCATAATTCGTCCATCAGGCGAAAACTCTCTGTGCCCATCAGAATAAGATGTGGCTTCCTGTTCTAGAGGATCATATGAACTATCATCGTTAACTCCTGTATCATAAGGCGACTCCACAGGTGGCAGTTCACTACTTTGTATTACTCCACCTTGTGATAACATTCTTGGATTACCAGACATCGCTGTGACCGTAGTTGACTGAGTAGGAGTTGCACTCTTATAAAAACCATCATAAAAACGCTGAGTACCAGAACTACAACCCGTTATTATGGTTGCTGCCACCCAAAGAGCTATCCCCTGAAGACTATACCGCATAATGTTACTCAAAAATTTCAAATATATGGTTTATTTATTGGCCAATACTCAACTCATTCTATTAAATCTTGCTAATATTACCTAAGAGTTAAAGATTGAACATTTTACTTATAAAAATTTCAAAAAATATCAAAATGAAATTCATTATTAAATAGAGCACATAAGGTTGCTTCATAACTCTTAACCTTAAAAATCAAAGTATTTCTGCAACGTTTTCAATAAAGGGTTGATAACGCACTTGAAACATTTCCGAACATTCAAATTGACTACCAATTTTCGTATAACGCATAACAGTTTGTACCCCTTCATCTGCCCCAATAGCTTGAATGAGAATTCCATTTCCAGCTAAAATTTCTAAAAACTCTTCCGGTTCATTAGAACGTGATGGCCAAATAAGAATACGATCAAATGATCCAAAACCCGTAACACCTTTACTTGCGTCAGCCTGCTGTACAACAATATTGTCAAGCCCTAAAGTCTGAAATCTTTGTCGTGCTAACTCAACGAGTGTTTTATAACGATCAATCGTTATCACTCGATCACTAAGACATGCCATAAGAGCAGTACAAAAACCAGAACCTGTACCAACTTCTAAAACACGATGTTTTTTTTCCAACAACAACGCAGCGAGAATTAAAAGTTGTTCTTCTAAACGCTCAATATATTCACCACACTCAATTGGAATAATTTTATTATCATATGCACTCTTAAGCCAAGGAACAGCAACAAAATGGTGACGTGGAATTTTCTCAAACGCAGCAAAAAGGCGCAGATCATCGACCCCCTTACTACGCATTTTCAGTACAAGGTTTGCCAATTCCTCACGAAATTGTAAATTTCTCTTCTGCTCCATAATATCATTCGATTTTTAACGTAACGATTACCCTATTCACACGTGTATTATTTTTAAAAAAGCATTAAAATTTTTCTGATAAATACTATTATCATTTATCAGTAATAAACGTGTATCGGTGCTCATCTCACAAAAGCTAAATAGTGAGACGATTTATTCCCTTCATATAAGGCTGCAAAACATCTGGGACAATAACTGATCCATCAGCCTGCTGATAATTTTCAAGAATAGCGATAAGACAACGACCAACAGCTGTACCAGAACCATTCAGAGTATGTACAAAGTGTAATGTTTTTTCACCTTTTGTACGATACCGAGCATTCATACGTCGCCCTTGAAAATCTCCACAAACTGAACAACTTGAAATTTCACGATAACACCCCTGACCTGGAAGCCAAACTTCAATATCATAAGTTTTGCGGGCAGCAAACCCCATATCACCAGTAGAAAGAAGCACAGTACGAAAAGGCAACCCAAGTCGTTTCAATACACTTTCCGCACACTCTGTCATACGCTCTAATTCACTTAAGGATTGTTCCTCGGTAGTAATTGATACCATTTCTACCTTCCAAAACTGGTGCTGACGCAGCATCCCACGTGTATCACGCCCAGCTGCCCCTGCTTCTGAACGGAAACAAGGTGTAAGAGAAGAAAACCGCAAAGGTAAATCTGATATATCAAAAACCTCACTATTTACTAAATTAACTAATGGCACTTCTGCTGTGGAAATAAGCCATTTGCCATCTGTAGTCTGAAAAAGATCGTCAGAAAATTTTGGTAATTGCCCTGCTCCATAAACAATTTCATCACGTACAAGAAGAGGTACTGAAACTTCTGTATAACCATGTTCATCCACATGCATATCAAGCATAAATTGACCTAATGCACGCTCAAGCCGTGCCAATGCCCCTGAAAGTATTGTAAAGCGTGCACCAGACAAACGACTTGCCTGCTCAAAATCCATCTGTTTAAGATTCTGACCAAGATCAAAATGTTCCTTCGGTGTAAAATCAAATGTCGTAGGTGCACCAAAGTGCCGAACGACAACGTTAGCACTTTCATCTTTGCCTTTTGGAACATCATTTAATGGAATATTTGGTATAGCTGAAAGAGTCTTTTCAAGATTCTCCGTCAGTTGCTTTTCTTCTATTGAAGCAGAAGAAAGAAAATCTTTAATTTCTTCAACCTCAGCTTTAATACGTTCAGCATTTTTCTGATCACCCGCAGCTAAAGCTTGCCCTATTTCTTTTGAAGCTACGTTGCGACGTTCTTGTGCACATTGTATTTTTGCAACGTGCGATCGACGTTCAAGATCAAGTTTTATCAACCTTTGAGCTTGTGGTTCAATACCCCTATTTTCTAGAGCTGCATCTAATTTTTCAGGATTTTCACGGATCCATTTAATATCGAGCATTAGAACTCCTTATTTGCATCATTTCTATTTGATTACTTATTATACAAAATATAAACTTCTATTAAGAGGATTTCTTTTCCATTCAGCGAGCAATCAAAATAGATATTTCTAAAGAACTATCGTTGATAAAACTATCGCAAACATGGTAAAAAAAATCCGACAGTGTTACCATAGCCGCAACTATAAAAGAAATCAGGATGATCCACTTTCATTTGGATGACAACATATGAGATGTCAACAATTTAACTTTCGTTAACAAACTAACAATAAGAAGTAATTGAAAAATCAAACTAAAAATCCAGATAAATAGTGTCATAAAGCTCAGATAATTAGAGATACGTGTTATAAACTCTATCCTTTAAATAAAGATCCAGTAGAAATTGCTAAGAAAGGCTAAACTAAAGCATTATAAGTACTAACAAACCAATAAATAAATGCGCCCCCAACTAAAAATAAAATTAGCGCACCAATAAGAACGGCAAAAAAGCTATACACTCATTTTATAACCCCCTGTTTCTATAAATTACAAAGCTGAAAGCCATATTAGGGAATGATAAAATGACTACGCAAAAAGCAGAAAATTTTATTTTTGTTAAAAAATTTTCCTATACTTGCATTGATTGAAAACAAATATTTTTAGGACCATCATCCGATATCTTCATCGACCATTGATAAAACTATATCAAAAAACACAAAAATAATCATTGATGAGAAAACACATTAAAAAATTATAAAAAATGCAATTAGAGATGCAATAATTTGCTAATGCAATTCAATTAAGTGCTCTAAAAGGTGCTACATTTGGTATTAATTGCACTTTTTTTAGAATTCACAATGCGTTTTCACTATTTTTCTACCCTTAAGAAGTTATACTAATAACTTCATGATTATGAACAACAGGTACCATTAATTTTTTATCCGATGTATTTTTATCGTATGCAAAAACGTCTTTATCTTTTTCCAATTTATGAAATGTCGTATTTATATAAAGATTATCCTGAACATCCTTCACTATATCATGAATTGAATCAAAAAATTTTGTTAATCCCTTGTAAGAAATAAGATTTTTGCTATCCGATAATGTCTTTTGCAAATCATTCAATTTAGTTTATTTTATTGCATCATCAAACTGATGTCGAAATGCATTTCATTGGCTGTCGAACAGATGTATGCCATTAACCTTTACTATTACCTTTAGCACTTTAGGACAATCTTTTGGTCCAACTTCAATAATGAAAACAAGTAAGATAACTAAAAATCTATTCCATTAATCTCAAACATTGTTTATACTCGGTTTCTTTATTTAAAGTGATTCATGCTAAAATTGTGATTTCGTCTTTGTAACTTCACATATTACTTCTTAGAAACAGACTTTTTTCTTGTTCTAGTGAAAGAAGATTTTTTGGTACTTAACTTGTAAGTTTTACTGATAACAATTGAAATTGTTGAGACAAACATCAATTATTGTGAACAATTAACCACCTCAAGCTTACTCTCAACATTGTCCTCTTCTTTCTTCATGTTTTAAAAACCTTGATACCATTAGCAATATCACCCATTAATTCAGAAATCTTACTACACCCAAAAAGTACGAGGATAATTAGTAAAATGACAATCAAATGTGTTGGTAAAAATATTTACCCATCATTTTTTCTACGCTTTTTAAATTTTATTTATTCATTCATATTCATAGCATGAACACTCACTATATAAGCGGCATTTCAAATATAATTATATCTTACTTGTATATTTCTTTTCTGAATGAAAGGTAACAAAACACCAATTATCTTAAACTAATATTGCTACGCCATTTTCACTCTTATTCAGCATATTTAATAAATCAAACTAACGTCAAAATCACGCATTTATTTAATAAAAGCTAAGAGACTTGAAAATTCTTCTCTTAAAGCAACTTCATCTGATGCATCAGGCTTCCCAACCATAGCATGGGCACTATAAGCACGCTCTAAGGCTTTTCCTGATAAAAACGGAGTAGCATGAGCAATGACAAGCATTTCTTCCAAATTACCATTACAATGAAGAACAATATCACAACCTGCTGCAAAAATTTTATGTGTTAAATCTGACAGATCGTTCGAACACGTACTCTCTGAAAGACCTTTCATTGACACATCATCTGTCATTAAAAGACCATCAAAACCAATCTTTTTACGAATAATATCCTCTACAACTTTCTTAGACAGTGTTGCGGGCACTTTATCGTCAATTGCCTCATAAACAATATGAGCAGTCATTGCAGCTGGAAAATCTGCTAAATTTTTAAAAGGCATAAAATCATACTGTTCTAAAATATCAAGGGTTGCATCTACGCGTGTCATCTTTAAATGCGTATCGCACAATGCCCGACCATGTCCTGGGATATGTTTCATTACTGGCAAAACACCACCATCTAAAAGCCCCCTAGCAGCTGCGCGCCCCAAAGCAGTAACCGTTTCTGGTTCCTGAGCATAAGCGCGCGTTCCAATAACATCATGAGCCCCTACCACTGCTACATCTAATAGCGGAAGACAATTTGCATTAATGCCAAGCTTTATCAAATCAAAAGCGTGAAGCCGTGACATAATCCAAGCAGCACGAAGCCCTGCTTCCTGATCTTTTTTATAAATAGCTCCTAAAGTTGCAGCCGTTGGATAATTAGGTGCTAAAGGTTGGTGCAAGCGTTGCACCCTTCCCCCTTCCTGATCAATGAAAATAAAAATATCATCACGTCCACTAACTTCACATAAAGATGCAGTAAGTGCTTTGATATCGTCTGCGGTACTAATATTACGCGCAAATAAAATAAAAGCCCAAGGCTTATGCTCAGTAATAAATGCCTTTTCATCATTTGTCAGAACCGAACCTGAAATACCGGTAATCATAGCTTTCATTTCTAACATGATTATGAAACCTTAATGTTTATTTGACAATGATTCATCAATAAATTTTGAACGAATTGAGCTGCTTTCAAAAAACATGCCAATTTTAAAAGTAATACTTTGACAAATATTATATACAATCATCTTATTATTTTAGCACAAGATAATCATGTTAATAAAATAGAGATTTTTCCCAGTATGATCCTGTAATTTTAAAAAGTTCTGACAAAATAACTGTATTTGCTTTACAAATATTAATTTTTCATTAGGTTGGTCAATGATCTAAATACTAACGATAAATTTTGTTTATATAAATCACATCGATGTAAAGAATAATATAATGGATAAATGCCAATACATAAACTAATAACTTTCCAAATGCATCAGCCTTCCCAACCAATATATTGCTTTTATAATAAAGCTCTCATTGATACATAAATTTGTTATTTTACATCAAAAAAAGCTTTAAAAAGAAATAAAAGAATCTTGGTCAGTCAGTTATATATATGATAAAATTTGATTATGAATTATCGGCATATTTATCATGCTGGCAATTTTGCTGATGTTTTTAAACACATTATTGTCACGCGCATTGTAGAGTATCTCAAACGTAAAGAAAAAGCTTTTCGTGTTATAGATACACATGCAGGAATTGGACTTTATAATCTTTCTTCCTTAGAAGCACATAAAACAGGAGAATGGCGCGATGGCGTGGGAAGGCTTTTGTCAACACCTATCCCGGAAGACGTGAAAACACTCTTACATCCATGGTGTAATGTCATTGATACAATAAATAAAGGAAACAAAAAGTTTAAATTCTATCCTGGATCACCTATCTTTATCCGTCAACTATTGCGTAAACAAGACCGGCTCACTGCAATTGAATTACACAAGGAAGATTACCAAACCTTAGCAAACAACTTTGTTGGCGATTATCAAACAAAAGTTTTACATTTAAATGGTTGGCTCTCTTTAAATTCTCACTTACCACCAAAAGAAAAACGTGGATTTATTCTTGTAGATCCACCTTTTGAAAAAACTGGTGAATTTTCTCGTCTCATTGATGGAGTGGTAAAAGCATATCGACGTTTTTCTGGGGGTACTTACGCTTTATGGTATCCTGTTAAATACAATAAAGAAATTGAGAATTTTCTTCATGCTCTACATAAAACGGGAATTCCAAAAATTCTCCAGCTTGAAATGCATATTCGAAAAAAAATAACACCAACTACAATGAATGGAAGCGGTATGATTCTTATCAATCCTCCTTATCTTCTTGAAGAAGAAATACAAAAACTTAGTCCTTTTCTTATCAACCGCCTTGGACAAGATAAGAGTGCGCAAATTACCTATAAATGGCTTCATAAAGAATAGTTATAATATGAAAGCATTTTACTTTTAAAAAAGTACTCTTCATCATGAAGCTAAATCTATCAAATTGATTAGAAAGAAAACTTATTCCACTACAGATTCCTCAACTTTTAAAAATGGCTATAAAATAGAAATGATTATGACGGCTAATAGTATAAATTTGATTTTCTTTTTAACAAAACCATTCTAAAAATTTCTGGTAATTAGACTGTAATTAGATTTACTCTTTCAATAAATTTATAAGTAGGATAGATCAGTTCATCAATTTTTTTATGGAGTTAGCTTAGTGATTTTTGGTTTAAAATGATAACTAAAAATCATAGAATTAATACTATAATGCGTCCTTTATTGGTAGATAAAACTTCAAACAAACAAAAATAATACCTGACAGAAAATAACATTTCATGTGGTAAACGGAAAATCTTGTTGAAAAAATTGAATGACCCTGAAAAATGACACATCCTGTCTTCCAAATAAAGAAAAAAAACTATCTTTTCTGTCTAACATCATATGGGACAACGCTCATCAAAGAAATGATAACCATAAACTCAAAGGAGCTACACTTATACAAGAATTTGTTAAACATCTTCCTCATAAACCAGGAGTTTATCGGATGTTTAATGAAAATGGTGACGTCCTCTATGTTGGTAAAGCACGGAATTTAAAAAAACGCGTTTCAAGCTATACCCGTGAACAAGGACACAATAACCGCATTATCCGTATGATTAATGCAACATGTCATATGGAATTTGTTGTTACTCATACAGAGACAGAAGCATTACTTTTAGAAGCTAATCTCATCAAAAGATTACATCCACGTTTTAATGTATTACTGCGCGATGATAAAAGTTTTCCCTATATCATTATTACTGATGATCATCGAGCACCTGCACTTTATAAACATCGTGGTGCTCGAACACGAAAAGCTCATTATTTTGGTCCTTTTGCCTCTTCCGGTGCTGTTGCACAAACAATCAACGCTTTGCAACGCGCTTTTTTATTAAGGACTTGTGCTGATTCAGTTTTTAACAATCGTACACGACCTTGCTTACTCTATCAAATTAAGCGATGTTCAGCTCCTTGTACACATGAAATCAATGATAGCGATTATATAAAACTGGTTCAAAAAGCAAAAGCTTTCCTTTCTGGAAAAAGCCAATCAGTAAAAAAAGATATGGCTCAAGCTATGCATAAAGCTTCAGAAAACCTTGATTTTGAACAAGCTATTGCTTATCGTGATCGTTTATCAGCCCTTTCTCATATACAAAGCCATCAAGGCATTAATCCTCAAACGGTAAAAGAAGCTGATGTATTCGCAATTGCACAACAAGGAGGAATGACCTGTATTCAAGTATTTTTTTTCCGCATGGGACAAAATTGGGGAAATCGAGCTTACTTTCCAAAAGCCGATTCATCTTTTTCTAATGCTGAAATTTTAACGAGTTTTATTACCCAATTTTATGATGATAAACCAATTCCAAAACTCATCCTTTTATCAGAAAAAATTGAAGAAGAAGCACTTCTTACAGAAGCACTAAATCTGAAAGCAAATCACAAAATATCTCTATCCTTACCACAAAAAGGTGAACGCAAATCTCTTGTTAATCACGCTTATACCAATGCTTATGAAGCTTTGGGACGCAAACTTGCTGAAACAGCAACACATACAAAACTCCTTCAAGGTGTTGCTGAAACATTTCAACTACCTTATACTCCACGCCGCATAGAAATCTATGACAATTCACATATCATGGGTACCAATGCAGTAGGTGCGATGGTTGTTTTTGATCAAACAGGATTTATTAAAAATCAATATCGCAAATTCAACATTCGTTCGACTGATATTACACCTGGTGATGATTTTGGTATGATGAAAGAAGTTATTGAACGAAGATTTTCCCGCCTTATTAAAGAACATGGCTTGCCCAATAACAACAAAGATACAAAAAATGATACTGATAATTCTTTTCCCATTTGGCCTGATCTTATCTTGATTGATGGTGGTGAAGGGCAAATAAATATTGTTCGTACATTATTATCTCAATTGGGATTAGATGACTTTATCACAGCAATCGGTATAGCTAAAGGTGCTGACCGTAACGCTGGTTGTGAACGATTTTTTATAAAAGGAAAACCCCCTTTCACATTGCCCCCACACGACCCTATTCTTTATTTTTTGCAACGTTTACGCGATGAAGCACACCGTTTCGCACTCGAAACCCATAGAACAAAACGAAAAAAAGAAACATTCAAAAATCTACTTGATGAAATTGAAAATATAGGTCCCACAAGAAAATACGCTTTGCTTAACCATTTTGGAAGCACCAAAGCCATTGCTAATGCTTCTGTTGAAGATTTAAACAAAGTAGCAGGTATTTCTACCGCAATGGCACAAAAAATCTATAACCATTTTAATGAAAAATAAGGACTTGCTTCATATTCATTGCCTTGTTACGTTTATAAAATATGCTGTACTTCATAAAGGATTGAAAACGGCTCAATGGAAAATCACACTTTTTCTTTTCCAAATATTCTGACTTACGCACGAATTGTCGCGGTTCCATTAGTTGTTGCGTGTTTTTTTTTAGAAGGACGGCTACAATCAAGTGATATTGGACGCTGGATTGCTGTTTTTATTTTTGTGATTGCGTCTATTACAGATTTTTTAGATGGCTATCTTGCCCGTATTTGGAAACAAACATCCAATATCGGTCGTATGTTAGATCCAATTGCAGATAAATTGCTTGTTTCATCCTGTTTGCTGTTGCTTGCTGCAGATAGTACTATCGCTGGGTGGACACTTTGGGCAGCCATTATCATTCTTTGTAGGGAAATTCTCGTATCAGGATTACGTGAATATTTGGTTGAATTAAAAGTCAGTGTTCCTGTCTCTCGTCTTGCAAAATGGAAAACTTCTGTACAAATGGTAGCCATTGTCTTCCTCTTAGCAGGTCCAGCTGGTAATAAAATTTTCTCTTATACAATGGAATTTGGCATAATTATGCTATGGATTGCAGCTCTTCTTACATTGTGGACAGGATGGGATTATTTCCGTGCAGGCTTAAAACATGTTATTACATAAATTAAGTGATAAAATTGCAATTTAATTAGCAGTTAGAAAAATATCCGACATATCTGTATTGAAATGCATGTTTTTTATATTAAAGATAAAATTAGAACACTATGTGCAAATAATAAAGTTATCGATTATAATTATACATTTCTGAGCTTTTATCGCGACAAAAATACTCCATTGCATATATTTGAAATTGAGTATTGTCTTAAAATAATTGAAAAATTTATATGATATTTATAAACTTTTGAATAAAAGTTATCACTTAGGAAGAAAAAATCCCGAATACTATTTCAGGATTTTCTACTTTTCGCACATGCTTTTATTAACCAACGATTTCAATATCGGAAAACCAATAAGCTATTTCTATTTTTGCAGATTCAGCACTATCTGAACCATGAACAGAATTCTCACCAATCGACAAAGCATATACTTTACGAATTGTCCCTTCCTGTGCATCCGCAGGATTTGTAGCCCCCATAACTTCACGGTTTTTCGCGATTGCATCTTCACCTTCCAAAACCTGAACAACAGTTGGACCAGAAGACATAAATTGTACTAACTCTCCAAAGAATGGACGTTCTTTATGAACCGCATAAAACCCTTCAGCTTCATGTTGACTCATCCATACACGTTTAGATGCAATAACACGTAAACCTGCATCTTCAAGCATTTTAGTAATTGCTCCTGTCAAATTACGACGCGTTGCATCGGGTTTAATCATCGAAAAAGTACGTTCTACAGCCATTTGATTACCTTATTGTTTCATAAAAAATTATCTTGTTATTCTATAAGGAGCCTTTTGCCAAGTAACTGTTAGTGAATTTACATCAATTTTAAAATTACATATTTTTATAAAGCTTATCTCCATAAAATAGAAATGCTATTGGTCAATGACTTCACATCTATAAAATCATCTTCTATTTTCTACAGATCAAATCTAATCGTGTTGATTAAAAATCTATACAAAAAAGAAGATTCTTATTCCATTAACATCTAATGATATTGCAATACGGATGGCTAGAGATTTTTGATTGACCATCGCTCCAACATTGCTTTCCCATCCCATTGGTTCAAAAACTGAATCTACCATCACAGTAATTGAAAACTAATCTTTCTCACACTATCACAAGCGACCTCCCACCATAAAGTGGTAATATTATCTATGTCTCAAAATAGTGAATTGGGTAAATTATCTAAGAAGTACAAACAACTAAACAACCTTTGCTTGAAATTGTTCTAGCTATGACAAAAATATGCTAATCTTTTTCTTAAAATAAAAAGAAATTAATTTTATATGTATTATTGCTATTCATACATTGTTTAATAGAAGTTCTTAAACTTTTTTAAGAAAACGATGTTGCTTTACTAAGAACAATCAACAAAATAACACCGTTAAAAACATTCCAATCTTGTATTATCACACACATAAATAGCCAGAACCAAAGCATAGATAAGCATTTTTAATGAATAAACTGCATAGTTCAATGAAGAATGAGCTTTTACCTATTTTCATAACCCTACTTCTTTAAAAAATTATAAAATATGTACAAGAATAAAAAAATAAAAGAATTTTAAATGCACTAATTTATATTGTTTTATCAACACGAAATACAAAAGACGTAAGAATTAAAGCTACTGTTATTTTATCTCTACTTGTAAAAGAGATACTTTTTTACATCATCAATTTTCTTGATCAATTAATTAAGTTAAATCACTCATATGTTTCAAAAGAAAGCAAAACAAAGACTTTTTTTCATCCCATAAAATTTGTTTGACTTAAAAAATATAGAATAACATCCCGTTCATTCTAAAATATACCCCTAAAATCAAGGATTAAACAGGAGGACAAAATACAAAAAGCACAATACATACTATTACATTAAAACATACTATTACATTAAAGTTTATTATAACAAAGTACACTTTTTCAAAAATGGATTTTAATTTTTTTAAAGCATTTATTTGCAATAAGCAGATACATATCTAAAGTTGAATAGAGAATAAATAATTGCATACACTTAAAAATATAGCGTATACTTAAAATTTCCTGAAGTGACTGCGTCATTTTATGATCTTTAAGTATATTGAACTTCTGTATACAATATTAAGTTTTTGCTGACAAAACTATTAAAACCTATTGCCAATTTACCTGCACTGCCAGACAAGTCAGTGATAAATTTATGCCGTTTATTAATCATTGTATGATTATTATCTATATACTCACACAACCAAGCGGCCGTCACATAACCTATTAAAGAAGAAACATTTGTATTAAAGTTAAATGCATGCCTAATAGATAATCCAACTTCACTATGTAATTATGTAATGAAGTAGATAAACTTATATCACCTATCATACCATTGGAAAACTGTATTTCTTTACCTTTAACCTGTAATCACGTGAATTGGCTATAAGATCGCACCCAAGTGCTTTGCCCTGTTTGAAAACGACAACCTCCCTCCAAGGATGTACCTATCGCCCCATTGGTTATAGTCTCCTTGAATAGCTAAACCACTTGTAGAAACCTGCTTTAAGATGATTTTAGTAACGATTATATTGCAAAATAACTATCAAATACCAACCATATTCATTTAAATAGGTTGCATAAGTTCCAAAGCTACAAGTATCCATACTACTGACACAACGACGAGCATAACTAACACGTGTTTGATCATAACTGCCAAAGCCACCAGTGTAGAGCTTTCCGTATAGCAACTATGTTACCCCGATTAGTACCCAACATTATTCTTGTTCGATTTAGCTTAAAATGTGTATGACCCGTAGAAATTCACTCTTTATTCTTGATCACATATGTTCAGAGACCCGCATTTTCCCTACTCTTATCTAAATCCCTTTCCAGCACACAAACTTTGTAATTCATTGTTAAAAAACAAGTTCAGGAGTAACCTCTAGAGGACAGTACTGCATCAGTTGAAGGAATAGTTTAAAAATTAGAAGCTTTCGGTTTTTCTAGATCAAGAACTGAAAAGTTTGATTGATATTGATTCAAATACCGAGGAGAATGTCTTCAAGGTTTTGGCTTAGTGACCTGATTTTTTAAAGATGAAGTAGCTGAAAGATCAGAATTTAGAGATTCCTGGCCTCATATGCCGACGGAATCGATTCTGGTATTTTAATTCAGAAATTTTTGTACTCAAATACTAAATTTTCTTATTTTTTTACCTTTCATATTTTTCTGAATCGCAAACTATACATGTAAACTCCCCCATCAAAAGCACTAATATCTTAACCAGATTGGCCTACTAAAAATAATTATCTTTCTCACTTTTATTGGTAATTAAATTAAGTTCGGTAATTACATCGTACGCTCTTGAAAAAGTTTAATGATTTCTACGCCAGAATAAAGAACACTTATTTTGTGATTACCTACACCATTATCAATTAGCAGATAATCATTACCACCCCCTATATTACGCAAATTAAATTAGAAATATAAACTACCTGAAAGATCTTTAACATGAAGATGTAAATGGTGATGACCATACCTAACAGAATCAAAACTAACAGTTCGATTTCTACTCAAATTGTCAATATCAATCTGAGAGTTATTTTTATCATTCCACGAATCAATAAATGGTATACTTTGTTGTTTATTTATAGTAATATTTTTTGTAATATGGTTTTTAGAATCAGCCATCGTGAAGATGAAGATACCGACCATCAATTAACTATTGTTTTTCATTTTAATGTTGTATTAGTATGCGCCCATGAATTGGCAGAACTGTTAATTGTTAGATCTTTTATAACCCAACCCTAATATATTATTTGAGTAGCTTGTTCTTTTAAAATAACATCATTAACTTCGCCTCCTGTTAAAATGTTTTTCCTACCATTTTTAGAGGCTTCAGTATTTGATGCAGTATCACCCTTTTCTATTTGCACTTTATAAATATTTTGTTCCCCTTTTTGCATAACCTTTGTAGCCCAAGCTTGCCCATTATCATATACATTCTGTTGCCTTCAAACTTCATTTTACCAGAAATTACAGAACTATAAGCACTATTACCTCTACTTTGCAAATCACTATTCCCTAACACAAACTGCTTGCTACCTTCGACTTTAGTATTCATTGCAACTACTCCACCTATAATTACGTGTTTTCTCCTTTCATTAACAATAGCATTCATTGAATTTCTAATGATTAACAATCTTAACATTACCCCTTTCAATCTTAGTATTCTGGCCGATACCCCAAGTAGCACATACAGTCCTCTGTACCCTTCCTTTATCAATCACTAAACTTTTCAACAGTTCATTCATATTTTCAGTAATCTTTTCACGTGCATCTGCATTTTGTATGAGAAAACTACTCATTAATAATACTGAAACAGTTAGTTTACTGTGCTGCATAATCTACACTCCATTATCAATAATAAATAAACACTCCTCCTTCTTAACAGACTGCTCTATTTATATCATAATATGTTTTATTTGCAGCAATAATAAATTTTTATCAGAAACTGCTAAAGTGCTTTTCACAGGCTTTCTTCGGTTTGCAAAAGCAGATCAGTATGGAAAAAGTGAGAATAATACCCTCATTAAAAAACACAAAATGAAATAATTGATTTATATAGCATGATATACCTCTATCCCCTAAAGCTTTAAAGAAAAGATCTCTTATCACATTTAATTTAACGCTAAATTAATAAATAGCATGATTGGTATTAACAATACACATTCCCTCACTCTTATCATGCCCTATTATTATCCTGATACACTTTAATAGTAATAATACTGACTCGACACTAATATGAAATTCTTATAACTATTAAAATCTTACCTTAATATTTTAATTATCTGTATAAAAGGAATATCCTATTCATGTCTATGAGCGTAGAAAGACAGCGCGTAAATCAAACGAATTCGCCTATTCGAATTTTGTTAGCAAGCCTTGTTGGCACAACAATTGAGTATTTTGACTTTTACATTTTTGCAACTGCTGCAGCTCTTGTATTTCCTTATTTGTTTTTTCCACCACAAAATAATCAACTTGCTATTCTACAATCTTTCCTTGTTTTCGGTGTTGCTTTTTTTGCCCGTCCTCTCGGATCTATTATTTTTGGACATTTTGGTGATAAAATCGGACGGAAAGCAACACTTGTTGCTGCTCTCCTCACAATGGGTATTTCAACAGTTATTATTGGCATTCTTCCCACTTATGAAACAGTCGGTTGGTGGGCACCTTTTCTTTTAACTATGTGCCGTCTTGGTCAAGGAATTGGACTAGGAGGAGAATGGGGTGGAGCTGTTCTACTTGCAACAGAAAATGCTCCACCAGAAAAACGTGGTTGGTATGCAATGTTTCCTCAATTAGGATCTCCAGCAGGTTTACTTTTATCTATTGCAGTTTATTTTGGGCTGTGGAACATTCTTGACTCTGACCAGCTTTTTACGTGGGGATGGCGTATCCCATTCATTGCTTCAGCTTTTCTCATCATCTTAGGATTATGGATGCGTACTTCAATTGGTGAAACACTTGAATTTAAAAAAGCACTTGATCACAAAGAGCGTGTAAAAGTACCCGTCATCAATGTATTCTTCAAACATCCACGGATTGTGCTTCTTGGTACATTTGCCAGTATGACAGCATTTGTCTTATTTTATTTGGTCACTGCCTATTTATTAAGTTATTCAAAAAATCATCTGCAATTGCCATTTAATCAAACACTGCAAATAGAAATGATTGGAGCTATTGTTTTTGGCCTTTCTATTGTACTCACTGGAAAATTTGCCGACCGTATTAAACGCAGAACTTTAATGATTTGGGTAACAATAGGTACTGGTATTTATTCTTTTGCAATTCCTTACTTTCTACATTCTGGAATTGTAGGTGTTTTTGCAATGTCTATCATTGGCTTAATGCTTTTAGGGATTACATATAGCCCGTTGGGTACCATTCTTGCATCACCATTCCCAACAGCCATTCGGTACACTGGTGTATCTCTAACCTTCAACTTAGCTGGCATTGTTGGCGGATCTTTTGCACCTTATATTGCAGAATCTTTGGTGCAGTATTTTGATGTGACTTACGTTGGCTATTATCTTCTTTTTTCTGCTTTTATTTCGCTTATCTGTTTTATTTGCTTTACAGATAAAGAGATATCTTACTAACATACAATGAAGTATAATAAAATTAACGCTGGCGGCAGAAATGCCGCCAATTTTATTTTTAAAGACATTGGTCTAGGCACACTCCACCATAATATCCCAGCAAACAGTATACAAAGAAAAAAGAATAAAATATCTGCAATATACTCAATATGAATGATAGAAAATTTTTGTGATAGAATATGCGTTGTACCCAACCATGAAACACATAAAAAAGCCAGCATTACTGCCCATAAAGCAAGTAAAATCCGATCAACCACCGCTCTTATTCCATTTAAATATTGTGATTACAGACAACATTTTTATTGCTCCCCTCCCCAAAAAAATAACAATAAAAACCTAACAACTTTCTTTTTAATTTTTTCTAATATTAAAAAGTTCTTTATTAATTATTCAGACAATACCAATAAATTAGAATAATAAATGCTATGCATATCAAATTTGTTTCTCCCAACCGCGATTTTTAGTCTGCTTCCAGTAAGTTAAATTATGGTTTTCTGTTCCATACTTTTTCCACTGTGCACGAGCAAAATTTAACTGCTCGTCGTTACGACCATCAAATATCACTACAAGCCGTTGATAAATATTAATATCCGAACAAACTGCTCCTTCTACAAGAAAGCGTATTTTTGAATCATTTGGATTCTCATGACCCGTAGTGAGAAATACAGGTTGAAAATTTGGATATTTATCGCATTCAGTTCCATGCCCAATAAATGCCCCTTCAGCGTAAACCCATAAACGAGTATCTATGGCATCAAGCTGCTCTTCACTTATACATTGTATTGTTACTCTGTCAAAACGTGCAACCGCACGTTCTACCAACACTGGCAAGATATCTTCTAATGTTGACTGCGTTAAATGATAGAACAAAATATCCATCTCTTAACCCTCATCACTCTTTATCGAAAAAGTGTAGTACTCTTTTTGAAACATTTCTATATTCCTAAAAAAGAGAAGGAACAGCTCGGAACATCATAATTTTTTTTCTTACTATGTGTATTATGTGTATATTGTCTTTTTGTAATGTATTAAATGATAGCAAAAAGAAACAAGAAGAATCATAATTTTAAAATAAATGAAAAAATTTATTTTGTGTTATTTTCTTAGCTTTTCTTGATACCGCACTTGAAAAAACATGGTAAAATGAATTAAGATTATTTCATAATTTCTTGTTGCTTACTAGAAAAAAAGCACAAAGAGGTCGTTTTTAAATTTTGACTACTATATCTTATTAATTTGGCACATTATACAGTATCTTTTTCAAATTAAAGACTAAGGATGTTACCCAATTTATGCGTATTATTGAGTTATACATCCTAAAGCGTATTTTTATTTTATTCAGTGCTGTGATGGTCGCAGCAATCGGTATTAGCTTGACAGTGCAAGTCCTTGCACGAATTGATTTTCTTACAACAAATGGACAAACATTCCTAACAGTTTTATATTTTTCATCTTTATTAGTTCCTCCTGTTATTTCCCTTATTATCCCATTTGCACTAGTGATTGCAATTACAACTATCCTTTTAACAATGAATCAAGATTCAGAGTTAGCTATTATCAGCGCCTCTGGCTTTTCCAAAAATACTGTTTTAAAACCAATTCTCCTTTTAGCTATTCTTACTGCATGTACGTCTTTTTCAATCGCTAATTTTGTTGCTCCTCACGCACGCCTTAATATGCGACAAATGCTGGCAAGCACTCATTCGGATCTCATTAATCTTTTTATTCGCGAAGGCAGCTTTCAAGCACTAACAAACAATCTTTATATAGAAATTGGTGAACGGTACTCAGATGGAACCATTGGACGTCTTTTCATTGCTGATCAGCGCGATTCTAAGATTGATCTTCTCTATTATGCAACTAAAGGCACAATTGTTAATAATAAAAATGGAAATTTTTTAGTTCTCAATGATGGTGAAATTGAAAGAGTGAATTATCAAAATGATAGTGTCTCAATTATTAAATTTAACTCCTATACTTTTAGCTTAAGTGAATTCATTCCCAATAATGGAGAGCCAACTATTTATCCTAAAGATAGGCCTCTTTCTTATTTGTTACATCCTGATCCATATGATCCCTATTATCAGCGTAACCCACTTCAATACAAAGCTGAATTTCACCGTCGACTCACAGAGTGGCTCTACCCAATTGTTTTTGCTTTAATTGCAGTAGCTGCAGCAGGAGATGCGCATTCACATCGACAAGCACGTACATCAGCAATCGTTTTCACGATTACTTTTTCCTTGTTGATTTATTGGGTAGAATATTTTTTCGCTGAAAAAACGAAAAATGACCTCACTTACGTCCCTCTGCTCTATATTACGCCAATAGGAGTAAGCATATTAATCTTTTTTATACTACTGACAAACCGTAAAATTAGTATGCCTGCAAAACTTAATGATATTATTCAAACACTTTTTCAAAAAATGACGGACAAATCTGAATATCGAAAATCTTACCATTCTTCGGACAAAACATCATGATTGGATGGACACTTGGGCGATATTTTTTTGCACGTTATATTAAAACAACCTGTTATTTTGTATTAAGTATTTTTATACTTGCCCTTTTAATTGACTTTACAGAAAACTCTGGTCGACTAGCCTCCCTTCCCCATTATACAGCAAAAGGTGCACTTCTCATTTCAGCGTTGCGTATCCCTTTTATTATGCAGCAACTCTTTCCTTTCATTGCACTATTTTCTGCAATGACCATGTTAATATCACTTAACAAAAAATTTGAACTTGTTGTTGCTCGTTCAATTGGTGTTTCTGCGTGGCAATTTCTTATACCCGCTTGTCTTGGAGCTTTTCTTTTTGGGTTATTTTCGATTCTTTTCATCAATCCATTTGCCGCATGGGGATCTTCTCAAGCAGAAAAAATGATTGCTGAATGGCGTAGTAATAATGTTCAAACATCTATCAACAAGAATCGTATCCCATGGTTAACGCAACATACAAATTTAGGGATAACAACTATTGGAGCCAGATCAATCACACAGCAAGGCCTCTCTCTTATTGATGCAACCTTTGTGCAATATAATGATAACGCAACAGTTAAAAATTGGATTCACGCAAAACAAGCAACGTTAGCAAATGGCACTTGGCTGTTAACGAATGGAACGATTTATAAAACAGGCCATGTTCCTGAAAAGTTTACTGAATTTCGTATAAAAACAAATCTAAAACCTGAGTTTTTAACTGAATATTTAGCCGATCCTGCAACTATTCCATTTTACAAATTACCAAGAAAAATTTCAGCTGCACGATCATTCGGTTATTCTGCAAATAAGTTTGATATGTATTTGCAGTCATTGATTGCATTACCAGCATTACTTGTAGCAATGACTCTTATTGCAGCAACAGTATCGCTAAAATTTACACGCCTTGGACAATCTAAAGCATTAATTCTTGGTGGTGTAATCGCTGGATTCATGCTTTATGTCATTTCCGTACTCGTTCAAGCTTTTGGTAATGCTGGATACATTCCTCCAGTTATTGCTGCTTGGACACCAGTTGTCATTGCGTTGTTTTTTGGAATTTCCTTTTTACTTCATAAAGAGGATGGTTAGGTGAAATTGCTAACAAGTAAGAGGATAATTTTGACAAAACTGAACATATTAGTTTTTAAAAGTGCTATCAGTTTTGTTTTAGGAATAACCTTATCTTATTCTGCAATAGCACAAAATTCTAATCTTTCTCCTCAAAACTACATTCAATCCCTAACATCCCCCCTTTTACTCTCTGCTGACAAACTCACTTACAACCATAACGCAAACACTGTCTCTGCTGAAGGAAATGTTCAAATTGAATATGATAACAATAAAGTTATTGCCCAAAAAGTCACTTACAATCAAAAAACAGGACGTATTATAGCACAAGGAAATGTTGAAATTGTTCAAAAGGATGGTAATAAAGTCTATTCTGATTATATTGATATGACTCAAGACCTTGGTGAGGGATTTGTAAATTTTTTACGTGTTGAAGCTATTAACAACACACATTTTGCAGCTGAAAATGCTGAACGCAAGGGCAGTCAACTTACAATCTTCAATAATGCTGTCTATACAGCGTGTAAACCTCATCATTACAAATCAGATAGTGAAGTCTTTTGGCAAATTAAAGCAAAAAAGATCATATGGAATAACACCACTAAAACAATTCAATTTGAAGACGGTCATTTTGAAGTTTTTGGTGTACCAATTGTTCGGTTTCCTATTTTTGAACTCCCTGATCCAAATGTAAAACGCGTCAGCGGTTTACTTGCTCCTCATCTTTCTTATAATGATCATCTTGGTATTGGTATCAAGAATTCTTATTTTTGGAATTTCTCACCTCATTATGATTTTACACTTTCTCCCACTTTCTACACAAAACAAGGACTGTTAACTGAAGGAGAATGGCGTCAGCGTTTAAAAACAGGTAATTATAACATCCGTTTTGCTCATATATATCAAATTAATCCTCAGAAGTTCGATAACGATACAATTGATGCGCAAAAAAACAATCGTTATATGGTAGCAACAAAAGGCGATTTCCGTATTAACTCACGTTGGACTTATGGTTGGGATATTTTTGCCCAGTCAGATCAGCATTTTAGCCGCACATATAAACTTGGAAACTATAGTAATCCTTTACAACTTTCTCAGCTTTATTTGAACGGCCTTGGAGAAAAAAATTACTTTGATATGCGTTTTTACCATTTTACCGTTCAAGATTTGATACCTACAAATACCATTAACGGACATCATTCTCAGCAAGCATGGGTTTTACCCCGTATCGATTATTTTTTCACACCAGATAAATCAGTTTATACTGGGGAATTTACTTTTCATGCCAATATGCAATCAATTTATCGCAATCACTCTAACTTAAACTATACCGATTGGCAGGAACATTCCTTTTATATCTCTCAGCCTTCTGATATACTTGGAAATAGTTTTCGGTTAACAAGTGAAATAGAATGGAAAAAGCGTTTTAATACACAAAATGGATTACTAATAACCCCTATTCTCGCACTACGTAGTGATACAATAACAAATGCCCGAAGAAGTTATATTGGCCATCTCGCATATGACTCATCGACAAAATTTAACATTGCCTCACCAACTATTCGCGGCATGGCAACAGCAGGTTTAGAATTACGTTACCCCCTCCTTGTAACTTCTGGCATCTCTACACACGTCTTAGAACCAACAGTACAACTCTTTATACGCAATAATGAACAACATGCCGGACTATTACCAAATGAAGATGCGCAAAGCTTCGTATTTGATGCAACTACTCTATTTCAACGCGATAAATTCTCTGGTTATGACCGTGTCGAAGGTGGAACAAGGACAAATATAGGCCTAAGATATTCCGGAAGTTTTAATAATGATTGGTCACTTTATGGCCTTGTTGGACAATCTTTTCATCTTGCAGGAAAAAATTCTTTTGCAGAAAGGAACTTTGTCAACGTAAGTATTAATTCTGGTCTTGAAACATCGCGTTCAGACTATGTTGCAATGTTTAATGCAAACCATGACAGTGGTTTTGCCTTAGAATCTCGTGGACGTTTTGATAAAAAAACAGGTCAAATCCGCCGTGGTGAAGTAGAAGCATCTCAAAAATGGGCAAATTTTAAAGCATCCTTACAATATGCCTATATCCAAAACCAACCTAATTATGAATATACACAAGATCGTCAAGAAATTTCTTTTCAAATTGGTATTAAATTTTCTAGGTATTGGTCTATATACAACGATGTCAGTTATGACTTAGTATCTAGTACATTTATAAAGCAGGGAATAAATTTAAATTACAAAAATGAATGCTTTGAAATGAAAATCGGCTATCAACAGATAACTAATCCAGGGAAAAATGCACCTTTGCAGAATTTTAATTTTTCTCTTTCATTACGTACAATCACGGATATTGGGCAAAAGATAAAATCAGATTTATAATGAATGTAGCAAGAATGTAGAAATGTTTTAACTTATCATTGTTTTTATGTAGGAAAACATATATTTTAATTTGCCAATGAAAATTTGATAAACAATGCGAAATTTTATTTATATGAACAGATTTAAAAATAGTGCTTTTGCTTTATTTTGTACTTCTAATTTGACCTTTTGCATCGCTGCTTTCAGTGTAAGTAGCCTTATAGGTGCACTTTTTATATCATCAGTGCTTGCGCAAACAACAGTTGCTATCACAGTCAATGGTAATCCCATTACAAATTACGATATTCAAAGGCGCATTGCCTTTCTCAAATTACAACAAAAACAGGGTGATCTTGCTGCACAAGCCAGAAATGAACTTATTGATGAGATGCTTAAAAACATTGAAATAAAGCGTCTTAATATTGATGTCAGTGATAATGAAATTAATAGTGCTTTTGAAAATTTTGCAGGACAAAATAATATGACCGTTGATCAGCTTAGTGAAATGTTGAATCAAACTGACGTTACAGAAGAGCACTTTAAAGCATATATCAGCGGACAAATGGGATGGGGACGTCTTGTTAATGCACGTTATCAATCTGAAGATGGCCGCCTTACTGAACAAGAAGCCGCACATAGAATATTAAAAAATGGAGGTATAAAGCCTTCAACAAATGAATATACATTACAGCAAATTATTTTTGTCATTCCTTCCCATCGTCGTGCAGAACTTCTTACAAAACGTACACAAGAAATAAATAATTTCCGTGCACATTTCCAAGGATGTAATAACACTAAAAAACAAGCGCAAGGCATTTTAGATGTTACTGTTCGTAATTTAGGTAAATTTTTGGAACCTCAACTTCCTACAGATTGGGAACAAGCTATCCGTGCAACACCTGCTGGAAAAATGACCCAACCGCATGAAACTCCATATGGTATTGAAGCACTTGCTGTCTGCCAAATAAAGAGAGTTTCTGACGATCGTGTTGCCCAACTTATGTTTTCTATTCAAGATAATCAAAAAAGGACTCCTCAAAAACTTGAAGCTTTAAGTGAGAAATATTTGAAAGAATTGCGACAAAGAGCGCATATTCAAAATCATCATGACTCCGCTAGTCGTTAGTAGTGGTGATCCAGCAGGTATTGGCCCTGAAATAGTTTTAAAAGCGTGGAGTATGCGTAATATACGACATATTCCGCCCTTTGTTCTGTTGGCTGATCCTGAAGTTATTCGTTCACGTGCTTATTTTTTACAACTCAATGTTGATATAGAAACTGTTTTTGTAGATAATCTTGTAAAAAATTTCCAAATAGCTCTCCCTGTAATGCCATTAAAAAATCGGCAAAATGACCAATTAGGAATGCCCTCATCAAACAATATCGCTGGAATAATTGAAGCTATTACACGCGGTGTTCAACTGATTCAAGATGGTCATGCATGCGCACTAATCACATGCCCTATTGCAAAAAAAAGCCTTTATGATTCTGGATTTAAATTTCCAGGCCATACTGAATTTCTTGCTTACCTCGCCCATAAAGCTTCAAATAAGCATTATCACCCGGTTATGATGTTATCCGGACCACAATTAAAAACAGTGCCTATTACTGTTCACATTCCACTCAATGAAATTCCCTCACATCTCACGTGTAACTTAATCATTCAAACAGCATTAATTGTTGAAAGTGATTTAAGAAAGCGATTTGCGATCACTACACCTCGCTTAGCTGTAGCCGGTCTTAATCCGCATGCCGGAGAAGATGGTACAATGGGAAAAGAAGATATTGAAATTATCTCTCCTGCAATTGAATACCTTAAGAAAAAAGGACTTAATATCATAGGCCCTTTACCTTCCGATACAATGTTCCACCAACGTGCAAGACAAACATATGATGTTGCTCTTTGTATGTATCACGATCAAGCCCTTATTCCTGTTAAAACTTTAGACTTTGATACCACTGTTAATATTACCCTAGGATTGCCTTTTATCCGAACATCTCCAGATCATGGAACTGCTTTTGATATTGCCAACAAGAGAATAGCCTCTCCTGAAAGTTTTATTGCTGCTCTTACACTGGCAAATCAACTTGCTAAAAATAGTTTTACAACATGCCAATAGATAACCTCCCCCTCTGCGTGAAGTAATTAATACATACGGGCTGCAAGCTAATAAATCTCTTGGTCAAAATTTTCTTTTTGATCTTAATTTAACATCTAAAATAGCCCAACAAGCGGGAAATATAGCGGGAAAATCTGTTATTGAGGTTGGCCCAGGCCCTGGAGGTTTAACGCGTGCCCTGCTCGCAAAAGGCGCTATTGTAACAGCAATAGAACGTGATGAACGCTGCCTACAGGCGCTATTAGATATAGAAAAGCACTATCCGCAAAAATTAAAGATTATTTGTAATGACGCACTAAAGCAAAATTTTTCAGAAATTTTTGAAACATGTCTAGAGAAACCACATATCATCGCAAATCTTCCATATAATATTGGAACACAGCTCTTATTAAACTGGATTTTAACTGAACCATGGCCTCCTTTTTATAAATCAATGACACTGATGTTTCAACGTGAAGTAGCCAAACGTATTACCGCTACTCCTCATTCCCCTCACTATGGCCGCCTTAGTGTATTAATTGGCTGGCGTGCCATTGCAAAAATTGCTTTTGATGTTCCTCCACAAGCCTTCACACCAATACCTAAAGTTACTTCTTCCGTTGTTCATATTATTCCACGCCCACAACCTCTCTCCTGTTCAACACAAAAATTAAGCCTTGTGACAAAAGCTGCCTTTGGGCAAAAGCGAAAAATGCTTCGTCAAAGTCTTAAAACTATTGGAGGTGAAATACTTTTAGAAAAATCTGGAATTGATGGAACACGTCGAGCTGAAACACTCTCGATTTCTGAATTTGTGTCTTTAGCAAATTTGGTCATTTAAAAGTTTTAAACTTTTGTTCATGTAAAAGCTTTCTAAAATAATAAGTGCTTCAATTAATCTTTTCAGTAATAAGTGTATTAACGAAAGACTCAAGAAAGCTGCAACGCTCACGTTTCACTGTTTCTCCTAGATAAATTGATTTAATAAGCAATAAAGACTGATTTAAATCTTCGTTAATCACAACATAATCGTAAGAACGCCATTGTTGTATCTCTGTTCGTGCATTATTCAACCGTAAATCAATGATACTCTGACTATCTTCTGCTCGACGATGTAAACGGGAAACCAGCTCTCTCATTGATGGGGGAAGGATAAAAACAGATACAGTATCCCCCGGCATTTTTCGTTGAAGCTGTTCGGTCCCTTGATAATCAATATCAAATAACATATCTTGGCCATTTATTAGTGCATTTTCAATGTTTTTACGTAAAGTTCCATAATAATTTCCATGAACTTCAGCCCATTCTATAAATTCATCTTTATCACGCTTATGTTCAAATTCTTCCTTTGAAATAAAATGATAATGGAGACCATCTACTTCACTGGAACGTCTTTGTCGTGTTGTCACGCTTATAGATAGTTTTAATTGTTCATCTTTCAGCATTAACCGAGAAAGGGTTGATTTACCAGCACCTGAAGGCGAAGAAAGAATAAATAGAAAACCACGACGTCTATTTGTTGTTTGAGCGCTTAATTTACTATCTAGTAACGCCATCATGTCACTCTTTTTAAAGTTTTTTCTAAAACCGTATATTAAAATTTAAGTCATGAATTTTCAGATCTAAAAAGATCTAACGTATTCTCTCTAATGCACGCCACTTACGGACATTTATATAATGTTCATTTAAAGTTCTAGAAAAAATATGCCCGCCCGAACCATCAGCTACAAAATAGAGTGCATCACTTTTTGGTGCATGTGCTACTGCTTTTAAAGAATCACGACTTGGATTCGCAATAGCTGTTGGCGGTAATCCATTAATTTTATAAGTATTATATGGGGTTTCCTTTTCAAGATCCGAGCGATAAATCGGGCGACCTGAAGGCTTACCTTTTCCACCAAAAATACCATAAATTACTGTTGGGTCCGATTGAAGGCGCATACCTTTAGAAAGGCGGTTATAAAATACCGCAGCAATTTGAGGTCTTTCTGATGCAATCCCCGTTTCTTTTTCAACAATTGATGCCAATATAACAAATTCCTCAACGGTCTTGATTGGTAAATTGGGTGAACGAGATTCCCATATTGAATTAATTAATTTTGTTTGCTCTTCACGCAATCTCTTTATAATCTCTGCACGTGTTGTACCACGAATGAAATGAACAGTATCAGTCATCAAACTCCCTTCTGGAGGTAAAACCTCAGGAAGATCACCAATCAAAATTTCATTAGCAGCTAACCGGTCAAAAACCTGTTGAACCGTTAAACCTTCTGGTACTGTAAATGTATGTTCAATAGACTTTCCCTTCACAAGAATATCCATGATATCTTTCATCGAAGCATGAACTGGAATTAAATATTCACCTGCTTTAAGACGTGTCGTACTCTGATGATAACCAACCCCATAAACAAAGACATCAGACGATCGAATGAGACCACGTTGCTCAAGCAATGATGCAATTTCACGAATTCCTGTTCCAGGACGGATCAAAATAATTTCTTCTTTCTCACCCGTTCCCTTTCCTTCAAATATATTTTTTCCAATATAAAGAGGGATGCTGATAGCCAAAATAATAATCACTATCAACATTAGAAAAAAATTACCGAGAATGACAAATGGACTATAAGAAATAGACGACCTCTTCCGTTTTTTACACGGTAACACATCATTGTCATTTAGCAAATGATTCAATAAAGAATCATTTACATTCTGTGGTGGTATTTCATTTTTCGCATCGGACATGATTTTATCAAATTTGATAACTTTTAAATATTATGGCTATCATTTCTCAGCCTAAACTCATTATAAATGAAAAAAGCTTAAGAAGCGATAATAATAAATAAAAATGTTTACTACTCTCCAAAGCGTCGCATCACCAAAGATGCATTTGTTCCCCCAAAACCAAATGAATTAGAAAGAATTGTATCAATTTTTCGTTCACGTGGTTTATGTGGTACAAGATCAATTTTTGTTTCAATAGATGGATTATCAAGATTAAGGGTAGCTGGTGCTATATTATCTCGTATTGCTAAAATACAAAAAATAGCCTCAGCTGCACCAGCCGCACCAAGCAAATGTCCAATAGACGATTTTGTTGACGACATTGATACCTGCGATGCATAGTTACCTAAAACACGTTCAACAGCTGCTAATTCTATAACATCGGCCATTGTTGATGTACCATGAGCATTAATATAATCAATATCGCATACATTCACTTGTGCACGTTTAAGAGCAGCTACCATACTACGTTGAGCACCCTCACCACTTTCTGAAGGAGCTGTAATATGATAAGCATCGCCAGACAAACCATAACCAACAACCTCAGCATAAATGCGAGCACCTCGTTTTTTTGCATGCTCAAGCTCTTCTAAAACGACAACCGCAGCCCCCTCTCCCATAACAAAACCATCACGATCAGCATCATAAGGACGTGATGCGCGTTCAGGATCATCATTACGCCCAGTAGAAAGGGCTTTACAAGCAGCAAAACCAGCAAGAGATATCCGATTGATTGGGGACTCAGCACCACCTGCCGCCATTACATCCGCATCACCTAGTGCAATCAAACGAGCTGCATCACCAATCGCATGCGCACCCGTTGAACAAGCTGTTACAACCGAATGATTAGGACCACGTAAACCATATTTAATAGAAACATAACCAGATGCAAGATTAATCAAACGTCCTGGAATAAAAAAGGGAGAAACCCTCCTTGGCCCTTTATCACGAAGTGTATAACCAGCTTCAACAATGCCTTCAATACCGCCAACACCAGAACCAATCATCACTCCTGTACAAATTTGGTCTTCATCATTTTTGGGACACCACTCAGCATCTGCAAGTGCTTGATCAGCAGCAGCTACTGCATAAGTAATAAATGCATCCACTTTGCGCTGTTCCCTAGGCTCCATATGCAAATCAGCATTATATGTACCGTTTGTTCCATCCCCCAAAGGAATACGTGCAGCAATTTGACACGGTAAATCAGCTACATCAAACTCAGTAATACGTCGAACACCACTTTTCCCTTCAAGAAGCCGCTTCCAGCTATATTCGACATTACCAGCTAATGGAGATACTAATCCCAAACCAGTAACAACAACCCGTCTCATATTTTTAACCTTGAATCAATCCTTCACCCCCCTTAAAGCCATATGTTTAAATTCAAATGACTTTAAGTAAAGAATAAAGGCAAAAGCATTCTACCATTCTTGCTCTTTACATAAAATTATACAGAAGCTTTATCAATAAATTTTACAGCATCACCAACTGTAAAAATTGTTTCGGCAGCATCATCTGGAATCTCTACACCGAACTCCTCTTCAAAAGCCATAACGAGTTCAACCGTATCAAGGCTATCAGCTCCTAGATCATTAATAAAACTTGCATTCTCTACAACTTTATCTGCGTCAACTCCAAGATGCTCTATGATAATCTTCTTAACGCGCTCTTCCGTATTACTCATGTTGCAATCCTCAATTTTGTATTGTTTCTCTGTTTGGTTAGCGATATAAATTCACCTAATCAAGCAATAGATGCATTGTTTCAAAATTTTAACGATGATTTTTAGAACATTCTGTGGATATCCCTTAAAAATGAACTAATTTCGCATCGTCGATATAAGATTGAGCAATCACCCCGTCAAAGAAATAAATGCATCGCTTTACTTCACTCGTTATTATCTAAAATAATAAAACTTATAAATCAATGTAGAAAAATAAACACTCAGATCATTGCCATACCACCATTAACATGGATCGTTTGACCTGTAATATATGCTGCTTCATCACTCGCTAAATAAATAGCTGCAGAAGCTATATCCTTACCTATTCCCATACGCTTCATGGGAATTGCAGCCATAATTGTCTCTTTCTGCTTTTCATTAAGTTTATCAGTCATTGCAGATTTAATAAATCCTGGAGCAATACAATTAACAGTTATATTTCGTGATGCAATTTCCTGTGCCAACGATTTAGAAAAACCTATCATACCAGCTTTTGCAGCACAATAATTTGTTTGCCCAGGATTACCAACAACACCAACAATAGATGTTATATTAATAATACGTCCGTAGCGACGCCGCATCATAGTATGTATCAATTCACGCGTTAGAGTAAAAGTAGCTGTCAAATTGACAGCTAATACATCATCCCAATATTGGTCTTGCATACGCACAAAAAGACCATCTTGAATAATGCCAGCATTATTAACAAGAATGTCGACACCACCCATTTCTTTTTCTACTGTCTCAGCCAATCGCTTAATACTTTCACGCTTAAAAAAATTAGCAGGAAAGACAAAAACATTCTGATCGAGATCCGCAGCGATTGCCTTGAGCTTTTCCTCACGTGTTCCATGAAGCCCAACAATTGCTCCTTGCGCATGAAAAAAACGCGCAATTGCCTCACCAATATCTCCTGATGCCCCTGTTACGAGAGCTTTACGACCTGTTAATTTAAACATCTTTCAAACTTCCTAAAATTAAACACCTAGTACCTGTAATGCATCCTCAATTTCCTCAGCCGTACCAATTGTTATCCCCTTAATGTCTTTATTAATACGTCGAGCTAAACCTGTTAACACTTTTCCAGAACCAACTTCAAAAAGTGTATCAACTCCATTGGACCCAAACCACTCAACCGTTTCACGCCACCGCACTCGCCCAGTTACTTGTTCAACAAGCAGCATAAAAATGCGCTCTGGATCACTCTCTGGTGCAACAGAAATATTTGCAACAACCGGAACAATAGGTGCTACTTTGTCAACAGCTAAAAGCGCATTTTTCATTACATCGGCAGCAGGTTGCATTAAAACTGAATGAAATGGCGCTGAAACTGGTAGGAGAAGTGCACGCTTAGCGCCTTTTTCTAAAGCAGTTTTCATTGCCGCTTCAACTGCTTTTGCTTCACCTGAAATAACAATTTGCCCACCACCATTATCATTAGCGATCTGACATAGACCTTCTCCTAAAACAGTGCTGCAAATTTCTTCAACATCTTGTTCATTCAAGCCGATAAGTGCTGCCATTAAACCTTCACCAATAGCGACAGCTTTTTGCATAGCATTTCCACGAATTCGTAAAAGCCTTGCTGTATCAGCCAAACTCAATGTACGAACCGAACAAAGTGCTGAATATTCCCCTAAAGAATGCCCTGCAACAAATTTTACTTTTGATTCTATATCTAACCCAAACTTTTCCATTACACGAACAATTGCTAGTGATACAGCCATCAAAGCTGGTTGAGCATTTGTTGTTAACGCAAGAACATCTGCTGGTCCCTCAAATATAATATGTGATAATTTTTCACCCAAAGCGTCATCAACTTCTTCAAAGACCATACGCGCTTCAACAAATTGCTCTGCAAGCACTTTGCCCATGCCAACAATTTGGCTTCCCTGGCCTGGAAAAGTAAACGCTGCTACCATTAGTTTAACTCCTCAATTGAGCATCAATATTTTTTATTGCTCCAACACATAAGCATAAATAAAAACAAAGCAACCTATTTAGAACAGATATTTGTCTTAAAATTATATTTTAAGGGTGGAATTTGATATAGAAACTCAGGAAAATATGGTACAATCAATCGAATAACACCCCAGCTTATTAGACTTCCCAAAACTGCACCACCTAAAACATCAAAAGGATAGTGCACACCAGTAAAAATACGTCCCCAACAGATCAAAAATAAAAGTATTAATGCAAACTTAGAGATAAGTTTGTACTGATAGAAATAAAGGCAAGTAGTGTAAGATGCAATAACTAAAGCATGATGGCTAGGAAAAGAAGCTGTCGCTCGATGTTCAATCAGTGAATGTGTTAAACCCGCAACAAATGGACGTGGACGAAAATAAATGAGAGAAATAAGATAGCTAAAAAAAAGAGCAGCACAAATGCTAACACAAATACTTAGCGCTACACGTCGTTCCATATATCCGCTGCAAAACCACAACACACAAAGATGTATAGGGATAATATAAATTAAAAACTTTGCACAAATAATACCAATCCAAACTAAAGCCATCCCTATTTGATAGTTGCCAGAAAGTATTTCAAAAAGCGCTACATCAATCTGATTTAAAAAATTCATTCTTATCTCTTTTTATTCCTATAGCCCGCAAGATGTTATTTTATATATTTAAAAGCAATAGATATATAAAAACATATCAAAACTTAATTAAGTTACATTTTTTGTAATCATCAACTTGCTATTTTTTGAGATAAGCTGTAAATATCAGCTATTCATTATCAGCGTTTTGGCTGGAGGTTGAACGGAGGACTGGAAAATACCAGTAGGAAATGCAATAATTCCGACCTCCCGTATCTCCACTCTCGAGTGTCTCGAATTATAAGTGCGTCCTTTCTTCTTTTTGGGTTCCCTAAAAAGACAAGTCGCAGAGGCTTTGCGCCAAAACTGGTGAAGTTTAACTGAAGAAAGGCAAAATTAATGGCTCTTTATGAACATGTGTTTCTTGCTCGACAGGGTATCACACCACAGCAAATTGATGAACTTTTAAAAATTTATAAAAATGTTATTGAAGCGCACGGAGGAACAATCGGGCGTATTGAAAATTGGGGCCTTTGCGCTCTTGCTTACCGTATCCGAAAAAACCGCAAAGCTCATTATGTATTGCTTAATATTGATGCTCCAGCTACAGCAATTGCTGAAATTGAACGCCAAATGCGCATTAATGAAGACGTTTTGCGTTATATGACAATCCGCGTAGAAAAGCATGAAAAAGGACAGTCTGCCATGCTTTCACGATCTAATCATGAAGACTCCCTTAACAAAAATGAGGAGCGGTCTCGCCCTACGCACCACCAACATGAAGACACAACGGAAGGAATGGAATAATGATTGAAATTAATCAAACCCCTGTACGTCGTCCTTTTCATCGTCGTCGTAAAACGTGCCCGTTTTCAGGTGCAAATGCTCCAAAGATTGATTACAAAGATATTAAGCTGTTACAGCGTTATATTTCAGAACGTGGCAAAATCGTTCCTTCACGTATTACAGCCGTCAGCCAGAAAAAACAGCGCGAATTAGCTAATGCTATTAAACGTGCCCGTTTTCTTGGGTTGCTTCCATATGTTGTTAAATAGACTATTACATATACAAATTGGAATCAGAATATTTTTTAATTATAATTATTTATATATAAATACATAAACGTATAAAATACCCAAAGTTGGGACATTGCCCCTAACTGCAAAAGGCAGGACAGCGATAAATGAAACATTTTCATTTTTACAAAATAATGATTGGTATTTTAGCGGGACTATTTACTGCTGTTATAGGAATGGCAATCATTAGTGTTGCTAAGATAGTGCCTTATCTTTCTCTCCTTCTTGGTTGCTTTATTTCACTTCCAATTTTTATTGTAGCTTTCGGTTTTGGAACATTATCCAGCCTTATCGCTTTAATAAGTGTCACTTTTATCTTCACCATAGCTAACAATATTTATATTGGTTTTGGCTTTATGTTGGTGTTCTTTCTCCCTGCTGTCTATACCTCTTGGCTCCTTGGGCTTGCACGACCAGCGCAAGGAGAAAATGCACTTATATGGTACCCATTATCATCGGTTATTTTCCTTTTAACCAATTTTATTGCTCTTACATTAACCCTTATCGGAATCTATGTGCAAATGCACCCAATAACTCCTATTCTTGCACAAGAAATTAATGCAAATATAGTGCAAGTTATGCGTCAATCGCAATCTATAAATGAAGCTGATATTCTTGCCTTTAGCAAACTGTTAACGACACACGCAGCCACTTTAACAGCTATTGTACTCACTAGTTACAGTTTGATTTTTCTCATTAGTAATCTTTATTTTTCAATAATAACAGCACGACATATGAAGTGGCTGACAAGACCTCGTGATGATTGGAGACAAACTTTTCGTCTCCCACTTTCTGGACTCATTATTTTTATCATTTCTTGCATAGCATCAATGCTTGAACTCGGTCCTATTCTTAATTTAGGTACACGCGTTTTTACTACTGCATATACTGTTATCATATCAATCAGTGGCTTAGCGTATCTCCATCATATTACAAAAGGGGTGAGCGGACGAGTAATTATATTATCACTCGTTTATATAGCCGCTTTGACTGTTGTTTTCTCTCCACCTATTGCTTTCATGACCATGTTGATGGGGATTTGGGCAACTATTCAATACAGCTTCCAATCATACAACAAACTTCATTGAAGTTATTTATTCGAAAGGAATAAACTATGGATATTATTTTACTTGAACGCATTCCTCATCTTGGTCAAATAGGTGATATTGTTTCAGTTAAAAATGGCTATGCACGTAACTTTTTGTTGCCTCAAGGTAAAGCTTTACGAGCTAATGAAGCTAATAAAAAATATTTTGAAACACAACGTGTACAGCTTGAAGCCCGTAATCTTGAGCGAAAAAGTGAAGCTCAAAAAGTGGCTGAAAAACTTGATGGTCAATCGTTTATTATTGTCCGTTCTGCTGGTGAAACAGGTCAACTTTATGGTTCTGTATCAACACGTGATATTTCAGAAATTATAACAGAAAAAAGCTTTTCTGTTGGACGCAATCAAATTGAGCTTAATCATCCAATAAAAACAATCGGTCTTCATATCATCAGAATTAGTCTACATCCTGAAGTTCAAATTTCTGTAACAATTAATATTGCACGTTCGACTAATGAAGCACAACGTCAAGCAGAAGGTGAAAATCTCACCTCAATCGAAGCAATATATGATATTCAAGAACAGCCATTAGCAGAAGAAATTGATAACAATGATGAAAAGAGCGTGAATGGAAAAGCTTAATCAACTTTTTTCCTACTTGGTCGATTTTTTATTCTTAGTTCTTTACTATTTAACATATTGATATCTTACAAAAAATATCCTGTCTAAAAGCAGGATATTTTACAATGATATCATAATATTATATTCCAACTAAAATATATTGAGGAGAAAATAATTATATCCCCCCACTTTATCTGAAGCTATTCTTATTAAGGAAATTATAGAGAAAAGTAAGCTTATTATCATTGATAATAATTTTGAGACTATACTAAAAATATTTAAAACATAGTTCCATACTTTTTAAACATTCTGGGAGAAAGAAAAATTTCTGTAGAGTATCCGTTTGTATTTTATATAACACCTTTTTATAATCTCTGAAAATGCTCTTTTTCTCTGATAAAAATGCGTTTTTTCAAATTCAAATAATTTGTATACAAATTGCAATCTTTCTTACCCATATTATATAAAAAATAGTTTCTGATATTTTGCCTGAAATAATTGCAATTATAAACCATAAAATACAAAAAATATAAACTGCAATATTATAAGCAATTGATTTGTTAAAAAAAGTATCATTAAAAATTAAAAATATGGCTTTAATTAAAAGTAGAAATTTGCAATTCTGTTCTTTTAATGTACAGCATTCAATCGCCTTGTCTAAGATGACTAAACTTAAAATCTTAGTGGAAAAAACTTAATGGAAGAAACAAGTATCCTTAATTTCAACCCTTTGCATAAAGAAGAGACTTCTTCTTTCCGGCAACTACCACATAATATTGAAGCTGAACAAGCACTCCTTGGTGCTATTCTCATTAACAATGATGCACTTGATTGTGTGTCAGATTTTTTAAAACCAGAACATTTTTTTGAAATATTGCACCAAAAAATTTTTGATATTTTATCACAAATCATTAAAAAAGGAAAACTCGCAAATCCTGTCACCATTAAACCTTTTATTCCAGCTGAAGAAAAAATTGGAGATATTACTGTATTCAATTATGTTATTCGTTTAGCCAAAGAAGCAGTTACCATCATTAATGCTGAAGATTATGGACGAGTAATTTATGATCTTTTTATCCGACGATCCTTAATTGATATTGGCAATCAAGTTGTAAATACAGCTTTTGACGCTCCCGTTGAGCTTACACCAACCCAACAAATTGAGATTGTCGAACGTAATTTATTTCAATTGGCAGAAACAGGGAAATATGGTGGTGGATTTGAAAGTTTTAATGATGCTATCCAAAAAGCTATTGATATGGCATCCGCTGCCAAAAAACGGTCCTCGCATCTATCGGGTATAGCTACCCATCTAAAAAAACTTGATGAAAAAATGGGAGGATTGCAACCTTCTGATTTGATTATCCTAGCTGGGCGACCCGGTATGGGTAAAACTTCTCTTGCAACTAATATAGCCTTTAATATTGCCGACGCTTATAATCATGATGCTAAAATGAATAATTCATCACAAGAAAATGAGGGAGGCATCGTTGGATTCTTCTCACTTGAAATGTCATCAGAACAACTTGCAACGCGTATTATTTCTGAACAAACAGAAATATCTTCTTCTGAAATTCGGCGTGGTAATATTTCAGAAGAACAATTTGAAAAACTAGTGAATGCAACGCGTCGCCTCCAAAAAGCGCCACTTTACATTGACCAAACTGGGGGTATATCGCTTACTCAATTGTCTGCACGTGCACGTCGCCTGAAGAGACAACACGGTTTGGACGTATTGATTATTGATTATATACAGTTAATGACAAGCAATTCAAAACGTTCATCTGAAAATCGCGTTCAAGAAATTACAGAAATCACTACAGGACTCAAAGCCTTAGCTAAAGAGCTTAATGTTCCTATTATCGCCCTTTCACAACTTTCACGCCAAGTTGAAAACCGAACTGATAAACGCCCACAATTATCAGATTTACGTGAATCTGGCTCGATTGAACAAGATGCGGATGTTGTTCTTTTTGTGTATCGTGAAGAATATTATCTCAAAAATGAAGAACCTAAAGAAGGAACTCCTGAATATGTAAAATGGCAAGCTGAAATGGAAAAAGTTTTCGGAATAGCTGATATTCTTATAGCAAAACAACGACACGGACCAACAGGAACAGCTCATCTTGCTTTTCAGTCAGAATTTACACGCTTTAGCGACCTGGCAGAAAGTGATTATCTTCCAGAACAACGTAATTAAACTATTATGGCACGCAATCGTACTCAATTTATCTGTCAAAATTGTAATACTGTCTACTCACGCTGGGCTGGTAAATGTGATTCTTGTGGAGAATGGAACTCTCTTATTGAAGAAGGTACGAACAGTGGCATTGGCAGCGGCCCAACGCAAAATATTCGTCAAGGACGTATCATAACATTAACTTCTCTTTCTGGAGATCTTGAAGATGCTCCACGTATTCATTCTGGCATTTCTGAACTTGATCGTGTAACCGGTGGTGGCTTTGTTCGCGGATCAGCATTACTTGTTGGTGGTGATCCAGGTATTGGTAAATCAACATTGCTTACACAAACGGCAGCCGCATTATCGCGAAAGGGATATAATGTTATTTACGTCTCAGGTGAAGAAGCTGCTGCACAAATCCGTTTACGTGCACACCGACTTGGTGCAGATGATACAACAGTTAAACTCGCAGCAGAAACTAATGTTGAAGATATTTTAACAACTTTAAATGCGCATAAAAAACTTGATTTAGTCATTATTGATTCAATTCAAACTCTATGGTCAGATGCAGCCGATTCAGCCCCCGGAAGTGTAACACAAGTACGCGTTAGTGCCCAAGCAATCATACGCTTTGCTAAAAAAACAGGGGCAGCCGTCGTTCTCGTTGGACATGTTACAAAAGATGGGCAAATTGCTGGCCCTCGTGTTGTTGAACACATGGTTGATGGTGTTCTCTATTTTGAAGGAGAGAACAGTCATCGTTATCGTATTCTTAGAACTGTAAAAAATCGCTTCGGACCAACCGATGAAATTGGTGTTTTTGAAATGTCTGACAAAGGTTTAAAAGAAGTCACCAATCCATCCGAACTATTTTTAGGTGAACGTAATGAAAAAGCTCCAGGAGCTGCTGTCTTTGCAGGAATGGAAGGAACACGCCCTATATTAGTAGAAATTCAAGCTCTTGTTGCCCCCTCTTCACTTGGTACACCACGGCGTGCTGTTTTAGGATGGGATGGGAATCGTCTTTCAATGATCCTTGCTGTATTAGAAGCTCACTGCGGCGTTCGTTTTGGACAACATGATGTCTACCTTAATGTTGCAGGTGGTTACAAAATATCAGAACCAGCAGCTGACTTAACCGTCGCAGCAGCTTTGGTATCCTCTCTTGTAAACATTCCTCTTCCAACCCATTATGTATATTTTGGTGAAGTTAGCCTTTCAGGAACAATTCGTGCTGTTACTCATTCAGAACAACGTGTCAAAGAAGCTCAAAAACTCGGCTTTCAAGGTTCTGCTCAGCCTGTAACAATAACCAAAATGATAAAATCCGCAACCTTTCAACAAAAAACATTTTCTGACCTTTCTGAATTTGTTGCCACTATTGTTGCAAGTAAAAAATGACTGTCATACAAATAATAAATAGAATTAACTCTATAAAATACAAAAGGACCTTGCTATAAAATAGAAACTGGCATAACAGGAAACGTTTTACATACTTCTATACTGATTAAAATAGAACGTAATTTTTATAACCTATACTAAGGAGAAAACAAATGAGTTTAACAGTTCTTGATGGCATTGTCATTGCAATCATCCTGTTTTCTTCTTTTCTAGCCATGCTCCGAGGTTTTTCCCGCGAAGTTTTATCATTGCTTTCTTGGGTAATTTCAGCCGTTATCACACTGTTTTTATTTAAGCCTGTATTGCCTTTTGTTGAACAATATCTCTCTAATGAAACAGTCGCATTAATAGCTACATTGATTACGATTTTTATTATTGCTTTAATTATTATTTCTATCATTACAATGAAAATCTCTGACTTTATCATTGATAGTCGAATCGGTAAACTTGACCGCACCATTGGTTTTATCTTTGGAGCATTTCGCGGTTTATTAATCACAGTTATTGGCATTTTACTTATTAATGCGCTTATTAAACCCGAACAACAATCTGATTGGCTGAAAGATGCAAAAACAAAGCCTATGTTGGATTCATTAAGCCAACAAATTTGGGAATTGTTGCCTAAAAATCCCGATTATGCCCTCGAAAAACTGGAGAAGCTCTTTAACAAAGATGACTTGTCCGCCAGATTTTGAAAATACTAACCAAAACATATCTCTGCAGAATGAATTATAGTTTTTATTTGAGAACTGGTCTTAAATAATGTGTAGTATGTGTAATATTAATCATTTAACATCATTACTGAAAGTAATATGATGACGAAAATTAATATTCCTTATCAAGAACCCTTATTTGATGATGATACCCTTCATGAAGAATGTGGAGTATTTGGTATCCTTGGACACAAAGATGCAGCAACACTAACAGCTCTTGGCCTCCATGCACTACAACACCGTGGGCAAGAAGCTGCTGGAATTGTTTCTTATCACAACAAAATGTTTCATCAAGAAAAACACCTAGGCCTTGTTGGAGATCACTACACAAACCCTGCAACACTTGCCCGTTTGCCTGGAGATCGTGCTATTGGACATACTCGTTATTCAACAACGGGAGAAATAGCGTTACGCAATGTACAACCTCTATTTGCTGAATTAAAAGTCGGAGGTATTGCTATTGCACATAATGGTAATTTAACAAATGGTCTTACATTACGCCATGAATTAATTGCCTCTGGTGCTATATGTCAATCAACTTCAGATTCGGAAGTCTTTCTCCACCTTATTGCCCGCTCACGTCATGAGTCATCATCCGATCGTTTTGTTGATGCCATTCGCCAAGTGGAAGGTGGATATGCCATGTTAGCGCTAACACGTACCAAACTTATTGCTGCACGTGACCCAATAGGTATTCGGCCACTTGTTCTAGGTGAACTTGACGGTAAACCAATCTTTTGTTCAGAGACCTGTGCACTTGATATCATTGGAGCAAAATACATTCGTGATGTCAAAAATGGTGAAATCATCATATGTGAAATACAAGATAATGGTGAAATTACTACAAAAATTATTAAACCAGAAATAGAAAAACCAGAAAAACTTTGCCTTTTTGAATATGTCTATTTCGCTCGACCCGATTCAATCGTTGGAGGGCGTAGTGTTTATGCAGTTCGTAAAAATATGGGTATCCAATTGGCTCAAGAAGCACCGTGTGAGGGTGATGTTGTTGTCCCCGTCCCTGATGGGGGAACACCTGCTGCAATTGGCTATGCACAAAAAATTGGTATTCCTTTTGAACTTGGCATTATTCGCAACCATTATGTGGGCCGCACCTTTATTGAACCAACTCAACAAATTCGTGCTTTTGGCGTGAAATTAAAACATTCTGCCAACCGCTCTATTATTGAAGGAAAACGTGTCATTTTAGTAGATGATTCTATTGTGCGTGGAACAACATCTACTAAAATCGTACGAATGCTTCGCGACGCAGGAGCAAAAGAAGTTCATATGCGCATTTCCAGTCCAATGATTTTTTATCCCGATTTTTATGGAATCGATACACCTAAAATTGAAGATCTTTTAGCTAATAAATACCCAGATTTAAAATCTATGTGTAATTTCATTGGAGCTGATTCATTAGAATTTCTATCAACTGATGGTCTTTATCTCGCTATTATAGGAGAAAAACGAAATAACTCTGCTCCTCAATTTACTGATCATTATTTTACTGGCCACTATCCCACACATCTTACCGATCAAAAAAGTATTCCAAAAGTTCATAAATTATCTGTCCTGAAAACAAGAAATTAATAATGAAGAAATCTGATTTTAATCTTTCTGGACGTGTTGCACTGGTTACAGGTGCTTCCAGAGGAATTGGATATCATTTGGCATTAGAGCTAGCAGCACGGGGGGCTCATATTATAGCCCTTGCACGAACAATTAGTGATTTAACCATGCTTGATACCCAAATCCAAGAAAAAGGTTCCTCCACAACGCTTGTACCACTTGATTTACATAATACACAAGTCATTGATACTCTAAATATTTCAATTGCTGAACACTGGAAAAAACTTGATATTATGGTTGTAAATGCAGGAATTCTTGGAGTTCTTTCACCAATAGCCCGCATTGAAAATAAAGTATTTGAAGAAGTGTTTCAAGTGAATCTCATCAATCAATGGCGTTTAATGAAAGCAGTTGAACCTTTATTACGCAAATCTGACGCTGGACGTGCTATTTTTTTATCATCAAGTGTTGCTCACTGTGTACGCGCTCTCTGGGGACCTTATGCAGCCTCTAAAGCTGCTTTAGAAATTATTGCTCGTTGCTGGGCAGAAGAACTTAAAGAAACACCAATCAAAGTTAATTGCGTTAACCCAGGTGCAACACGCACTGCAATGCGAGCAAAAGCCATGCCTAATGAAGATCCTCAGACCTTACCCTCTCCCCAAGAGGTTGCTGCCAAAATAGTACATTTATCTTCACCTTATTTAAAAGAAACAGGTAGGCTTTTTGATGTCCGTAAAAATCAATTCATAAACTATCATACACCTCATTGATAACAGTTTATATATCGAACTAAACTTCTATAATTTTACTCTGCTTCTTAAAACCAAATAAAATCTTATGATTCCTGGACAGTTTGAACACTCATCTTCTTCGCTTCTAAAGCAGCTCGTTTATTATATGCCAAAGCACTACAAGGTAGAAAAATCATATAACCAACAGCCGTTATCAATAAAGTATACCATGTGTAAGTTGCAAGAAAACCAACATAAATAACAATGACCAGCATACATGGTACAACAATATCGCGCCTTAATTTTTGACCAATTTCTTTTGCATTCCATACCGGTAAGCGGCTCACTAAAAGAAAAGCGACAATCACAGTATACAAGCTAAAAAATAAAGCCCAACCTCTATTGGGTATCAAACCAAGAGCCCCTAAATAAACAGGTAATAAAAGCAATAATGCCCCTGCTGGTGCAGGAACACCAACAAAATAATTCCTCTGCCATCTTGGTATATCAGCATTATCTAATGTGGCATTAAAACGAGCTAACCGCAAACAACAAGCAACACAATACACAAGCGCTGCAACCCAGCCTACTTGATGAACCTGAGCAAGAATAAAAGAATAAATAACAAGAGCAGGAGCAACACCAAAATTAATAACATCAGCAAGTGAATCCATCTGTGCTCCAAAAGATGAACTGCCATCCATCAAACGTGCAACACGACCATCAGCTCCATCTAAAACTGCTGCCAAAAGCACCATTAAAATAGCTGACTCATAGTGATGCTCAAAAGCTAAACGGATACCGCTTATCCCTGCACAAATCGCTAAAATAGTAATAATATTAGGAATAACAAACCGCATCGGCATAGGTGAACGTAACCGATGCGTAATATCGCCACGTTGCTCTTCAGGATCAAATGAAGAAAATAGCGAAAAAATTTTCATGACTCATCCTAATCACGTCTAAAGTCAGTTATCGCAGTAGCATCATCAAAAGAACCTAAGACTGTTTCTCCAGCAATTGCTACCTGACCAACAGCAATGCGCAATTTTATTTCAGAAGGCATATAAACATCAAGACGAGAACCAAAACGTATCAATCCAAAACGTTGCCCAGCAATAACGGCATCATCTTTTTGAGACCAACAAACAATTCGACGTGCAATCAACCCTGCTATCTGTACAACACCAATTTTGCCGTGTTCACTGTCAATCACCACCCCATTACGTTCGTTCAATCGACTGGCTTTATCAAGCTCAGCATTCACAAACTTACCCGGATGATAAACAATAGATTCTATTGTACCGCTCATAGGAATACGATTTACATGACATGAAAAAAGATCCATAAACACAGAAACACATACCATTTCATCGCTCCCCAATCCTAACTCTTCAGGGGGAACACATGATTCAATACACGAAATACGACCATCAGCAGGAGAGACAATCCAATTTGAATTTATAGGCGTGACACGTTCTGGATCACGAAAAAAATATATACACCACACGGTTAAAATAAGACCACACCAAAACAACGGGCTCCATATCCAACCAAGAACGAGTGAAACAACAAAAAATGCTATAATAAAAGGATAACCTTCTTTATGAATTGGGACAAAACTATTACAGATAGATTGAACAATACGCATATAATTTCCTATTCACGAATGATTGAACAATAAATAAACTTCTATTTTCCCCTCTCATCTTTTGTATATTTAATCAATTACTTTATATAAAACCAGATATGATTTCCATGTAGATCATTTCTTACGATTAACAACGCCTAGCTCATCTTCTTCACATATTTTACGTAATTTCTCTTCAGCCTGTGAAGCTTCAAGCTGCTTATTCCACATAGAAGCATATAAACCTTTCTTGCTCAAAAGGTCGGTGTGACTTCCCTTCTCAATAATACGACCATTTTTCAGTACCAAAATTTCATCAGCATTAATAACAGTAGAAAGACGATGAGCAATAATCAATGTTGTACGACCACGGCTTATAATATCCAATGCCCGCTGAATTTCTTGTTCTGTCGTTGTATCAAGAGCCGCAGTTGCTTCATCCAAAATAAGAAGTGGAGGTGCTTTTAAAAGTGTTCGCGCAATTGCCACGCGTTGTTTCTCACCACCAGATAATTTAAGACCTCGTTCACCTACTATGGATTGAAAGCCTTCTGGAAGCATTTCAATAAATTTTAATATCTGTGCCATTTCAGAAGCTTTGTGCATTTCTTCATCTGTTGCACTAGGGCGCCCATAACGAATATTATACGCAATCGTATCATTAAATAAAACTGTATCTTGCGGCACCATACCGATCGCTTCACGTAAACTTTTTTGAGTTACATCACGGATATCCTGCCCGTCAATTGTTATCGATCCTGATTCAACATCATAAAATCGAAAAAGCAATCGAGAGATCGTTGATTTACCAGCGCCTGATGGCCCAACAATTGCAACTGTTTTACCTCCAGAAATTTCAAAATCAATATCTTTGAGAATTGAACGACCGGAATCATAGGAAAATTTCACCTGATTAAACCGAATAGTACCATTGTTCACTACCAATGGTTTAGCATCTGGTTTATCAACAATTTCCTGCTGAACACCTAAAAGATCAAACATAGCTTCAATATCACTTAAACTCTGTCGAACTTCACGATAAATTGAACCAATAAAATTCAACGGAATAGAAAGTTGTATTAAAAGCGCATTAATAAAAACAAAATCTCCTAAAGTTTGTGTCATATGTAAAACTTCATAAGCTGACATTAACATCAGGATTGTCATTCCAATACCAAAAATAAGAGCTTGACCAAAATTAAGCCAACTTAAAGATGTCCAGATTTTTGTTGCAGCTTTTTCATATCCCGCCATAGAAGAATCAAATCGACTTGCTTCTAGAGCTTCATTGCCAAAATATTTGACTGTTTCAAAATTCAAAAGAGAATCAACTGCCCGTGTATTTGCTTCAGTATCAGCCGTATTCATTTCTTCCCGAATACCAATGCGCCAATCGCTCGCCTTGATTGTAAACCAAGTATACAAACCAACCATAACAACAACGATAAGAAAATAATGCCAGCCATAATTTATCAAAAGTACAAACGCTGTTAAAATAAATTCTAGAATGGTTGGCACCGTATTAAGAATCGAGAATCGAACAAGAGCCTCAATTCCCTTTGTACCACGATCAATCACGCGAGAAAGACCACCAGTTCGCCGCTCTAAATGGAAGCGCAAAGATAATCCATGAATATGCACAAAAGTCTTATATGATAATTGACGAATAGCATATTGACCAACAGTTGCAAAAAGAGAATCACGTAACTGGTTTAATCCAGCTTGAATGATGCGTGCAAAATTATATGCCAAAACCAGCATAATAGGCACGAGCAAAATGGATGAAGGCCTTGCAAATAGCTGAAAAAAGTTTACATCAAGCGCATTTGTAGTATATTTAAAAAAATACGGTACAGATATGAGAATAAGTTTGGACAAAATAAGATAAAATATTGCCCATACCACACGCATCTTCAGGTCAGACCTGCCTGATGGCCACATATAGGGCCACAAATTATAAAGGGTGCGTAGAGTTTGGTCTGAATCTACCAAAACGGTTTTTACTTTTTCATTCTGTTTCATAAAGCCTTTAATATCTTTTATTATTCATAAACATGCAAAAAATAATTTTTAAACTGTCCTTCATAGATTATTTACTACCTTTCCTTCACCTCTGAACAATCTATATACTTACGGAAATTTAAGGTTAGACTATTTTCGACAAAGGAACAAGAAACAATCCGCTATAAGATTTACCGTTTTTGTCTGTATTTTCATACCATTCTGCTACGAATAAATCTTCTACTCTTACATGCTTTTTTTCAATTCTGCTTTAAGCCACGTCTTTGATTTATTAATTGCTTTAAGACTTTCTTCGAGAATTTCACCATTTTGTATCACGATGGCAGATTTTTTGCCTTCTTCCTTCTTAATTACAGAAAAATCACCATTAGTTTCCAAACGAATAAAAGCCACCTCATGTAAACTACAGCCTTTAATGCGCAACATGGTAATTAGATCACTTATACTAATGCGCAAACGCTTAATTTCATCTATTTGAAATACACCATCTGAAACTAATATAATATTCCCTCCCGTAATAAGTCGATGAAAAAAAACTGAATGCCGTGCAAAAAAATTAAGAAATGTGATCAAGGTTTGCCAAATAAATAAAACAAGCAATAATTGGATACTACTAATACTCGGATTATAAATAACCCCTCCAATAATGCCCCCCATTACAAAATTACTCACCAAATCAACTGGCGTCATTTGACTGAGATTACCACGACCTGTTGTTCTTAAAATTAATAAAAAAGCGGTAAGCCCTACAGCTAACTTAAGTGCGATATATCCATAAAAGTATAAAAATTCCATCAAACTCTCTCCTTATTTTATGAGAGCTGCTGGGAATTATTGTCGTCTTATCTCCCACGTAGTAATACGCTCTCCAGTCTGCGGATCTCTTTCATCTTTTAATGAGATCCCCCTACTGCAAGCTCATCACGAATTTTATCCGCAGCTTCCCATTCTTTATTATGGATAAGTCGTAGCCTTTCGGCAATGCGCTGATCAATAAATTTTGAATCAAGACATGTCTTTCTAACAAAAAGCGGGCATTCCATTTCTTGAACCCATTCTTGGCGCAATAGCCCAAATAAATCCATACCGCGTGCAAGAGCTATAGCATTTCCTTCTTTATAAAATTTTCGTAAAATAGTAAATGCATTTGAAGTATTAAGGTCATCACTTAATGTATTGATTAAAGATTCATCTATAGATTCATTGCTATTCAAACAATATTTTTCACAACGAAGAAACTCATACCAACGATATAATTCGCTACTGGATTGCGCTAAACGATGAGCTGTCCAATTTAATGGTTCACGATAATGAGTTTGCAACATTGAAAAACGGATAGACAAACCTGCCCATTTTTGTCTTATTTCATTTGTCAAAGCATCATTAAATTCAAGAAAATCACTTTCTAATAGAGAACGAATAGTGATAAAATTATCAAGGCTTTTAGACATTTTTTTGCCTTCAACCTGCAAAAAACCATTATGCATCCAAAAATTAGCCATTCGCTCAGTCCCAAAAGCTGAACAACTTTGTGCAATTTCATTTTCATGATGAGGAAAAAGCAAATCAATACCACCACCATGGATATCAAAAATGTTTGCTGCAGGGTCATCACAATTTAAGCCACCACCATAAGGAGCCAACAGCTTCGCCATTGACATTGCTGAGCATTCAATATGCCAACCCGGGCGCCCTAAACCAGTAATTCCTGCTGGCGATGGCCAACCTGGTTCCCATTCTTGAGAGGGTTTCCATAAAACAAAATCCATTTTCTCCTTTTTATAAATAGCAACATCTATACGTGAGTCTGCCCTCATTTCATCAAGCGATCGTTTTGCAAATTCGCCATAACGGGGATAGTCCCCCATACTGCTGATAGAAAATAATATATGATTTTCTGCTATATAAGCATGTCCTCTTTCAAGAAGTCTTTCAATTAAAAATCGTATTTCTTCCAAATGATCGGTTGCACGTGGTTGGCTAGTTGGTAATAAACAACCAAGCGCTGCTATATCTTTTTGAAATTGATCATATGTACACTCTGTTAATTGACGAATGGCATCATTTAATGCAAGCTCTGGATATTTATGGATTGCTCGTGCATTAATCTTATCATCAACATCCGTAATATTACGAGCATATATCACGTGGTCCTCGCCATAAACATGACGTAATAAACGAAATAAAATATCAAAAACAATTACAGAACGCCCATTACCAATATGAGCATAATCGTAAACTGTCGGACCACAAACATAAAGGCGTACTTTAGTAGCATCAATTGGTATGAAATCTTCTTTTTTGCGCGTAAGCGTGTTATAAAACCGCAGATTTCCCATTAATTATACTCCGTAGTGATATTACTTGGTGTCGCTCCGGCAAAATTTTCTCATATTATGAAGCTAATGAACACTGCTTGAACAAAAATACAGCTATATTGGATTTTTTATTTCCAACATCGAACTATTTGATCCATATAATGCAAAAAATATTAATTAACGATAATTATACAATATATTATATGTACATAATACGTACATAAAGCAATTAAAACAGACTAAGCTGTTTATTAGTTTGATAATGGATAAACAAAACATTTCATTTAGCAAATGATACTGTTTTAAGAATATCTAGTAACATATAAGTCAATTATTTACTTCATCTACAACAAAATAAAATTCAAAATTACCGTATTCTGATATTTTTATAAAATCCTATAACAATCCTGCTTTTCAATGATAACAATCAAATCACTACACAACATCGTTAAGATTTAATAATCGCAGGTATAAAATAATAAATGGAAGCTAATATTGTTTGCCAAATGAGCGCATAATGATCATTATAGTATTTTTTGCAACTCTTTCATGTTACTTTACATTACATTTCCATAAGCCTTACCTAAACTAATGAAGGCTTCATTTTACAATAAATAAAGCTGTGATTTCATACCACATTTTTACTTAAAGAATTTATTTGTCGGTACTATTATATGTCGATAATTCAATACATAAACAAAGGCTGTTTTCTCTTTTTTATTTTTTTAAATGAATATTGAATACCAATAATCAAATATCATGTTTCTTGATCTAAGGAGGAATGAATTCTTAACACGTGACAAATTATCATGATGAAACAGATAAAATAACGCATACTGACAAACTTTTAATTTACTTTACAACAACAATAATTGTTCCAAATGTATTAATTTATAAGTTCATTTTATAGGTACAACTCTGTTTAATAACCAAAGAATAAAAATCTATGTCCATTAAGATATCAAACTAAAGCGTAAACTTTAATGGAATTACAAACGGTATTAAACCAAAAATTGTTTGTAACAACCGCTTTTGATACACTATGTTTATAATATCAACATCCTCCGTAAACATAATCAGCAAAACAAGCCTTAAAGCTGTTTTCACATATGCGTAACAAAGTTGTTATGAGTGTCCTTTTTTACAAAAAACAATCATTCAACAATACATCAAGCTTTTAGTCTTATTATGCTAATGCTTCTATAAATTTAACAGGCTCACCTTGCGAAGGTGTAACAATTTCACCTTCCCACATAACCCGCATTCCACGAATAATTGTCCCAACTGGCCAACCTTTAACTTTTCTGCCATCATAGGGTGTCCACCCTACACGTGAACCAATATGTGCATTGGTTATAATTTCTTCCCGCTTAAGATCAATAATGGTTAAGTCAGCATCATATCCAACTGCAATGCGTCCTTTACAACTTATACCAAAAACGCGACTAGGGCCATGCGAAGTGAGATCAACAAAGCGTTCAAGAGATATCCTCCCCGTATTAACATGAGTCAGCATAATTGCTGCTGTGGTTTGAACACCCGTCATACCTGAAGGTGAAAAAGGATAAGACTTATGCTTTTCTTCAAGCGTATGAGGAGCATGATCTGAACCTAAAACATCAATGATACCTTGTTGAACACCGTACCAAAGACCTTTACTGTGGTGGCTTTCACGAACAGGTGGATTCATCTGGATCAATGTGCCAAGTCTTTGATAATCATCAGAAGTCAAAGTCAAATGATGTTGGGTTACCTCAATCGTTGCTAAATCCTTATGATTTTTCAGAAAATCAACTTCTTCTGCTGTAGAAAGGTGTAATACATGGATGCGCTTTCCCACTTCGCGCGCAATTTTAATTAAACGTTGTGTACATTTCAAAGCAGAAATTTCATCACGCCAAACAAGATGTGATGATACATCTCCCTTAACGCAAAGCATTTTACGTTCATTGAGCCGCTTCTCATCTTCACAATGAAAAGCTGTACGACGACGCGTATTCTTCAAAATTAGACGAACACCTTCATCATCATCTACTAAAAGATCCCCTGTAGAAGACCCCATAAACACTTTAATTCCAGCAGCTCCAGGAAGTCTTTCTAACTCAGCCAATTCATGCGTATTATCATGTGTTCCCCCAATCCAAAACGCAAAATCACAATGCATTCGATGAAATCCACGTTTAACTTTATCAGTCAACATCTCTTCTGTTATCGTTAGTGGATTTGTATTAGGCATTTCAAAAACTGCTGTAACACCTCCTAAAACTGCAGAACGAGAGCCACTTTCTAGATCTTCTTTATGTATGTGACCTGGTTCACGAAAATGGACCTGGCTATCAATGATACCTGGTAAAATATGAAGTCCTGTACAGTCGATCACCTCACTAGCAGATGCACGCGTAAGATCACCAATTTCAGCAATACGGCCATTTGTGACACCAATATCACGTTTGCCATTTCCATCATGATTAACAAGTGTTGCACCTTTAAAAATTGTATCAAATGTTTTAAACACAGCCATACTCCTTACACATCATCTATTTACCGATTATGTAACTCTGAGCAGAAAGGCAAGGACCATGATCGAAAAACAAAACACTATTAGCTTAAAAAACCGCAAAATTATTAAAGTTATAGGTGAAGAAGCAACACATTTTCTACAGGCCTTGATTACAACAAATGTTGAAAAAATCAATCCACAAGAATTCTTTCCTGGTGCTCTTTTATCACCACAAGGAAAAGTGGTCGCTGATTTTTTAATCGGTAAAATAGAGCAAGGTTATATGATTGATATTGCTGCACCTTTAGCTGATATCTTTCAACAACGTCTTATCCTTTATAAATTACATACAAAAGTGGAAATTACACAACCATTACAAAAAGTTATTACAGTTTCTTGGAAAAATGAAATAAATACTTGTGATTTTGATTCAAGTTTTATTGATAAACGATTTCCACAAAAGGAAAAAATGGTACGTTTCTATGGGAAAATACCGTTTCTTGCTCCAGAACATAATGATAATTGGAACCGAATGCGTATCCGTTATGCAATTGCAGAAAGTGGGCAAGACTATGAAATAGGTAAAGTCTTTCCTCATGATATCAATTACGATCAAATCAGTGGATTATCATTCAATAAAGGTTGTTACATCGGACAGGAAGTTGTTTCACGAATGCATCACCGCAAAGCAGTTCGTCGCCGTTTTTTGATAGTAAAAGGCCAGCATAAATTAATGCCAGGATCCACCATTCAAGCAGACACTAAAATACTTGGCGAATTAGGAACATGTGTAGAAAACGAAGCCTTAGCTTTAATGCGTATTGATCATGTTAAAGATGTTATGAACAAACATATTCCGTTTACAATAGAAAATCTTCCTGTAACAATAAGTATCGCTGAAAATATGAACTTCAGCTTTTCTGAAAGCAGCGTGGAAACTAACTAATGGCTAAAGCTGAATTATCACAAGATGGAACAGCACGTGCTTGGCAAAGAATGCTTTCTGGTCGGCGGCTTGATTTACTTAATCCTTCCCCTCTTGACATCGAAATCGAAGATATTGCCCATGGTCTTTCTCGTGTTGCACGTTGGAACGGTCAAACACACGGTGAACATACTTATTCTGTCGCACAACATTCACTTTTAGTGGAACAAATATTTCAGATACTCTTTCCACAATCCCACAATGATGAATGTCTTTTAGCTCTTCTCCATGACGCATCAGAATATGTTATTGGTGATATGATTTCACCTTTTAAAGCTGTTATAGGGAAACAGTATCAACTCGTCGAAAAACGCATACAAGATACCATCTGCATACGCTTTTCTTTACCTGTTAATCCACCTCACAAACTATTAAAAAAAATCAAACAAGCTGATCGTATTGCTGCTTTCTACGAAGCTATCACTCTTGCTGGATTTAGTACAAAAGAAGCCATACGTTATTTTGGTTCTCTAAATAATATTTTACCCGATAAGCTTAATTTGCAATCCTATTCCACACAACAAATTGAAAATGCCTTTTTAACCCGCTTTCGTGATATAAATAGTCAAAGATGATATTCACATTTTTCTAGTCGCTTGTCTTTTGTTTTTACCGGAATAAAATGCAAATATCTTAGCTTATAGTCTCATCAGTTGGATAAATATTAAAATATCTCACGTAACTTTTTATTGCATATTATCTTATTATAATTATATCTTATTTGAATATGTTCTATAAATAGAACAGAATTTGTTTTCCTTCTTATTTTTATTAATCTAAAGATTACCTAATCCATAATCTTTGCTTCTTCTATTATCTGTAGTTTATCTTTACAAAAATGAATATCATTGATTCTTAATTCTCTGCTGCAAATACTTTAAGCTATACTAAAAGATTTCATGATCTTATTAATCAATGAAATATAAATATAATAGTCACATGAAAAACAATTCAAATTCAGTGTAAGCAAGACGTATTTAAAAAAATTCTTTTATCTTAAGCTTCAACAACTAATATATTTTTATAGATTTTTCTCTTAAATTTAATTTTATTTGAGCTTATAAATCTCTGAATCAGACGGAAAAGAACGTGATCTAACATCATCTGCATAATTTCTAATTGCCGTATCCATTGCTTTCTCAAAATCACCATAACGACGTACAAATTTAGGTACCCAAGCCCCGTAACCTAACATATCTTCCATCACTAAGATTTGCCCATCACACTGATTGGATGCACCAATACCAATAGTAGGAACAGAAAGATTTTTTGTGATCTTCACTGCTAATAGTTCTACTACCCCCTCTAATACAACAGCAAAAGCACCTGCTTCCTCAACTGCTGCTGCATCAGCCTCAATCTTTAATCGATCATTTTCAGTGCGCCCTTGTACCTTAAAACTACCGAAACGATTCACCGCTTGTGGTGTAAGGCCAACATGCCCCATAACTGGGATTCCCCGCTGGCATAAAAAATCAATTGTTTCCGCCATATAAATACCACCTTCAAGCTTGACTGCACCACACCCTGTTTCTGCAATAATCCGTGATGCATTTTCAAAAGCATGCTGGGGGCTTCTCTCATAAGAACCAAAAGGCATATCAACCACTACAAGCGCCTTTTGAGAACTACGTACGACCGCTTGTCCGTGTAAAATCATCATGTCCACAGTAACAGGTAGTGTTGTATCAAAACCATGCACAACCATACCAACACTATCACCAACCAAAAGAAAATCACAATATGGATCAGCAACCCGCGCACTATAAGCCTGATAAGCTGTTAGAGCAATAATTGGTTCTTGCCCCTTTTTCGACCGTATTTCAGAAGAAGAAATACGCTTCATAGTTTTATGTGAATCCATTTTTAGTTTCCATATGTAAACTACATTAATCAATAAAGTCTGACTGCACTAAAATTAAGAGTCAGCAATAAAACCGCAAAAATACATAAAAAGCTTTTTTACATGTGATCTCAGTATCAAACATGTTTTTATAGAATCCTTTAAAGTCCAATTTAATGCTTATAAACCTCTGTATCAGCTGGAAAAGTGCGTGATTTAACATCATTTGCATAATTCTTGACTGCTGTATCCACCACTTCCTCAAAAGAACCATACCGACGCACAAATTTAGGCATCCAACTACCATAGCCTAACCAAGTATTATAGCCCAACATATCTTCCATCACTAAAATCTGCCCATCACACTGATTGGACGCACCAACACCGATAGTAGGAATAGAGAGCTTCTCTGTAAGCTTTACTGCTAATGGTTCTACTACCGCCTCCACCATAACAGCAAAAGCCCCTGCTTCTTCAACTGCCAATGCATCAGCTTCAATCTGGAGCCAACTCTTCTCATCGCGCCCTTGTACCTTAAAACCCTCTAAACGAACTGTATGTGGCATGAGACCAATATGACATATAACCGGAATACCGCGTCTATGCAAAAACCTAACCGTTTCAGCCATATGAACACCACCTTCAAGTTTGACTGCACCACACCCTGTTTCTGCAATAATTCGTGATGCATTTCTAAAAGCCTGCTGTGGACTTTCTTCATAAGAACCAAAAGGCATATCAACAACCACAAGCGCTCTTTGAGAACCACGCATAACAGCTTTTCCGTACAAAATCATCATATCTACATCAACAGGTAATGTTGTATCAAACCCATGTACAATCATAGCAACGCTGTCGCTCACTAAAAGAAAGTCGCAATATGGATCAGCAATTCGAGCACTATAAGCCTGGTAAACCATTAAAGAAACGATTGGCTCTTTACCTTTTTTGGACCGTATTTCAGAAGCAGTAATACGATTTATAGTTTTATATGAAGTCATTGTTGTATTTCCTATCGTAAAATATATTGATCAATAAGCCTAACCTCACCAAAGCGGATGCATAGTAATAAAACCGCAGGTTTATTCAGTTTTCTTCTAAACATGCATAAAGTTTCCATGTCTCTTAAATCTATTGACTCAATGATAGCACGCGGTTCTTGTTGCAAAATATCACGGGCAATTTTGTACAGTTTACTAACTGATCGCTCGCCTTGGCTATAAAGCCTTACAACAGCTTCACCGCTTTTAGGAATAATTTTTGCAGCTTTGCGATCTTCTAATGTTAAAAGCTGATTGCGTGAAGAGCTGGCTACACCATCTGCATCACGTAAAATAGGTACACCAACAATTTCAACAGGAAAAGCTAAATCCTTAACCATGCGACGAATAATGAGAAGCTGCTGAAAATCTTTTTCCCCAAAAAAAGCCTTATCTGGCTGCACAATATTAAAAAGCTTCGCAACAACACTGGTCACACCACAAAAATGTCCTGGACGTAATTTTCCTATTAAAACATATGATAATTTTTCTACCTTTACAACTGTCTCATTTCCCAGTGGCCACATCTCTTCTGTAGAAGGTGCAAAAACATATTCAACACCTGCTTTTTTCAACAAAGCACAATCACCTGCAAAATCCCTTGGATACGTATCAAAATCATCATGAGGACCAAATTGCTTCGGATTAACAAAAATAGAAACTAATACTCGATCACACATTACTTTTGCTTGTTGCACCAAAGCAAAATGACCACTATGCAATGCTCCCATAGTTGGAACAAAACCAATCGATAATCCTAAACGTTTTTCCTTTGCTATACATTGTTGTACTTCAGAAATTTTTTTTAAAATTTGCATATTTAAATTATACCCATTTCATAAAATCAGTAAATTGACTTTTTCGTACAAAATCGCCGTTCAAATAAGTTCATTAAATTAACGCGAACCGATGGTTGTTGTATCCTTCTTGGCTCCCAAACATGGCGTGTTAAAAAAAAATTTGTTAAAATAAACCCATTTTTCATATCATTAAAATCAATAGGACGACTGGTTCTTTGTATAAGAAACTGCGGTAAAGGTAAAAGCTTATCTCTCCAAAGGTACCCTGCTTCTTCACACACAGCACGTCCTGATTTTGGTGATACATAATAAAGGTTTTCCTGACAACCTGTTACAACACAACAAGATAAATCAAGGCCAAAACCAAGTTCTTTAAGAAGTCGCATTTCAAAACGTATAAGTAATTCAGCGATAACAAACCATTCATCAAAATTTTGCATAAAAATATGCAACATATCATATAAAATAGGGTGAGGATCACGTTCAGGAAGAAGTCGTAAATGAGAAGCCATCAACTGCAAAGTATACAGTGCTTCTGGTATGAGCATTAATCGTGAAGCATGTAAATCAAGTGCTTCAAGCTTAAATAATCCCAAATGCTCATCCAAACGTGCCCACCATTCAACCTCAACAAAATTTCCAGGCTGAAGAAGAGCTGCCATACTACGGGAACGCCCTCCTTTTACCATTCCCATATAACGACCATGCTGACGTGTCATAATTTCAAGAATAACGCTCGTTTCACCATGCTGGCGTGTGCCAAGAATGATAGCTTGCTCTTTCCATCTCATTTTATTTTAAAAAATCTAATCCCATTTCTTGGTAGCGTTCTGGATTAGTACTCCAATTATCACGCACTTTTACAAAAAGAAAAAGGTGAACCTTTTGTTCCATGATTTCCATTAATTCTTTACGCGCTGCTTGACCAATCGCCTTAATTGTATCACCTCCCGCTCCTAAAACAATTTTTTTCTGACTATCACGCTCTACATAGATAACTTGATTAATTTTAACTGATCCATCTGAACGTTCCTCCCAATTTTCTGTTTCAACTGTAGAGGAATAAGGAATTTCTTCATGGAGACGAAGAAAAAGTTTTTCACGTGTAATTTCAGCAGCAAGTTGACGCATAGGCATATCCGAAACTTGATCTTCTGAATAGTACCATGGCCCTTCTTGCATCATTGTACTTAAATAATGAAGTAAATCCTTACAACCCGAACCATTCAAAGCTGAAATCATGAATGTTTGCAAAAATTTCATTCGTTCATTAATTTTAGCAGTTAATGCTAAAAGAGATGTTCTTGCAACTGTATCAATCTTGTTAAGAACAAGAATTTTATCTTGTTTAACATTTTCTAAAACATTTAACATTGCATCAACTTCGTCTGAAAGACCATTTTGAACATCAATTAAAATTAACAGGATATCAGCACCTCTAGCACCGCTCCAAGCAGTAGAAACCATAGCGTGCTCTAATCGCTTATGAGGACGAAAAACACCTGGAGTATCAATGAGAACAATTTGAGTATTCTCATAAATGACAATACCACGTACCAAAGTTCGTGTTGTTTGCACCTTATGGGTTACAATTGAAATTTTTGTTCCAACCAATTGATTAACTAATGTCGACTTACCGGCATTGGGCACCCCAATGAGCGTAACAAAACCACAGCGTGTTTTGATAACATCATTCATGATCACTTTTCTCTATTGATTGCCATACACCTTCACGTCGTAAAATTTTTTCAGCAGCTATTCTTTCAGCATGTCGTTTAGAGCTGCCTTGTCCAATCTCAGGTGCAAAACCAAAAATTTTTACTTCAACCATAAAAATGGGATCATGATCTGGTCCATAGCGCTTTACAACCCGATATTGCGGCTGTGCACCATCTTGTGTATGAGCCCATTCTTGTAACTCTGTTTTGGCATCACGCCTACCAGCATCCATCTTCCTTGCACGATCGTGCCAATATTTTCGGATGAAAGGTCGTACACACTCCAACTCCCCATCAAGATACATTACAGCAATTAACGCTTCAATGACATCAGCATACATATTAGCTACCCGACGATTCTCTAAGTTTTTCATTTCAAAACCAACATGAATCATATCAGGCAAACCCATTTCTAGTGCGATATCAACACACGTTTGTGTATTCACTAAGCCATTTAAACGTACTGATAATTCACCTTCACTAGCATGTGGAAAAAATTGATACAACATTTCTGCAACCAAAAGCCCAAGAACGCGATCACCTAAAAATTCCAACCGTTCATAATTGCCTTCAGCTAACCCTTGAACACTAGAATGTGTCAATGCTCTTTTTAATCTATCTTCATTCTTAAAGCGATGTCCCGTCAGCTTTTCAAGCTGATCAATGATGTGACGCTTCATCATTAGACCCTACTTAGTCAGTGGAAAATAGTGAATAGTGTTAATAAAAGAAAACAAACGTGCCCAGCGCACATCAAATGGCCAACGCCAAATCTGCCATGCACTTGAACCATTACTTATAGAGAAAAAAATTAAATTTGCTCGACCAACAAGATTTTCTTCTGGAACGTAACCTACACCCAAACGGCTATCATCTGAATTATGACGGTTATCACCCATCATAAAATAATGCCCTGGAGGAACCTCAAAAACTTTTGTGTTATCAACCTGTGGAAAAAAACCTAAATCAAGTGTATTGTAACTTACACCATTAGACATTGTCTCACGATAAACATCCACAGGACGGTTGAGCTCTGTTACGTCAGGATCATCAATCTGCCCCATTAATTGGCGTGAAACAGCTTTATCATTGATATAAAGAACGCCTTGACGAACCTGAACATAATCACCGGGTAATCCAACAACGCGTTTAATATAATCAACATCTGGATTGCTAGGCAAACGAAATACGACAACATCTCCTCGTTCAGGTTGAGATGCCCAAATACGTCCCGAAAAAATAGGAGGAGAAAAAGGAATGGAAAAACGAGAATATCCATATGCATATTTGGAAACAAAAAGATAGTCCCCCACAAGTAAAGTAGGACGCATAGAACCAGAAGGAATTGTAAAGGGTTGAAAAAAAAGCGTGCGAATAAGAATAGCCAAAAATAAAGCCTGAATGAGAACAGAAATCAATTCAAAGACTCCACCTTTCTCTTTCTTTTTTTGTACTTTTTCTTTTTGACTCATCATACACTGCCTTTTCGTTACAAATAAAATTTGTTTTTCATCATAATGCTCAAATAACAAAAGCACAATCTCTTCCACTGTCTATCCACGTGGAAGTGCTTCTATAATAACAACTGCCTGCGCCCAAGGAAAATCATCTGTTATACTGAGATGAATGATAGCGTTATGATGAGAAGGTAATAACTTTTGTAATTGCAGCTGTGCGCAATTTGTTAATTGCATAGTCGGTTTTCCCGACAGTAAATTAACTACCTCCATGTCTTTCCAGCTAACACCACAGGCGATACCTGTCCCTAAAGCTTTAGCACATGCCTCTTTAGCGGCAAATCTTTTAGCATAAGAAAAAGAACTTTTTTGAACATTTTCAGATTTGGCCTGTTCTACATCTGTAAAAATGCGCTGGATAAAATAGTCACCATAACGAACCAACATTTTCTCAATTCGCCTTATATCAACTATATCACTGCCAAGACCTATAATCATAAAACATTACTTGAATTTTTTTGCTGCAAATGCATTCTTTGCATCATCTTCTGATACCTTTTTTGCTGAAAACGAGCTATTGCTTTGTAAACACTTATATAAGACAAACCTCCAAAGATAAAACCTAAAAGAATGCCACCCAAAATCGTTGGTAGCATAATAGAAACCCATGTATTCCCAAAAATTATCCATACCTTCGAAAACGTCAAGTTAATGAATATAGTGCGAATTTGGGAAAGAGAAATTTTACCCACATTTCCAAAAAGTGATAAAAATAGATAGCCTATCTTATAATCAATTATAACAATAGGCAAAAATGTTAATGGATTTGAAAAAACAGTTCCAATAATTGCTGCAGTAAAATTACCGCGTAAAATCCAAGAAAAAAACAGTGCCAAAATAATATGCAATCCGAAAAAGGGTGAACAAGCTGAAAAAATTCCAATAGCTAACCCTAACGCTATTTTATGTGGCGTTTCCGATATGCGCAAAATACGCTTACGCATATAATAAAATGAGCGATGTGACCAAAACCAGAGCCAAATACGCTCTCCAAAATCTACTAATTTTCGATGATGAAAAAACATAAGATACTCATATATATACTATTCGTACAAAACAATCTTTGTTATTCAAATTAATTTCAATGACGTTTTTGCACAAAACAGAGCATATTTAAAAATGATTAGATATTGCGACTTCCTGGCTTAATTGCAGGAAGGGAAGCAAGCTCAGGAGGTAGTGCATCAGCGGCATAAGATGCCACTTCATATTCTGCAAGCGCAATTAACGGAACCCCAACATCAACTTTACCACCAGAACGATCAAGGATACATGCACTTGCCACAACGCTAGCTTCTGCCGTAATTAAAGCTTCAATTGTCTCACGAATAGAAAGACCAGTTGTTACAATATCTTCGATAATTACAACTCTTGCCCTTTTTTCGATTTCAAAACGACGCAATTGAAATGTGCCATTTTCACGTTCTACCCAAATAGAAGGTACACCGAGATGACGTGAAGTTTCATAAGAAGGAATAAGACCACCAATTGCAGGACCAACCACATAATCAATTTTTCCTTCAACGCAGTTCCTAATTTTTTGGGCTAAACTACAGCATAATTTTTCGGTTAGATCAGCATGCATAAATACCTTTGCTTTTTGCATATAAGTAGGACTATGGCGACCTGATGTTAAAATAAAATGCCCTTCTAGAATTGCATCTGCCTGCTTAAAAATATCAATTACATCTTGTGTATTCATTGCAAAATCTCGTATCTTTATCCGTGCACTCGACTCACCGCACTAACTGAGCCTGTTTCTTTTAACTGAGAAAGAATACGATTCAAGTGTTTTAGATCCCAAACTTCCAAATCAAGTACAATTTCCGTGAAATCTGAAGCCATACGGACCAAAGATAAATTTTGAATATTAGCATCATTTGCAAAAATAACCTGAGTTACTTTTGCCAAAGAGCCAGGACTATTAACAGCCCAAATATTTATCCGAGCAGGAAAACGTTCGCTTATTTGGGTATCAACATCCCAGCATACATCAATCCACCGTTCTGGCTGATCATCATAAGCCATCAAAGCTGAAGACTGTATTGGATAAATAACAATACCCGCACCCGGTTGCATAATACCAACAATTCGATCCCCTGGTACAGCTCCTTCAGGAGAAAATCGTACTGGAATATCCCCACTAATTCCTCGAATAGGTAGTGCTTTGTATTGATCTTTCTTTTCTGAAGTTCCTTCCTTTTCATTTTCAAGCATTTTAAAGGCTGTGCTTTGAGAGTTTTCAATATTAAACCGACCCTTTTCTTCAGATTTTAAAAACGACCTATGCACAACATTGTGATCTTGATAATCTGGATAAACTGCTTTAACTACATCAGCATAAGGTAATTCACCACGCCCAACAGCTGTTAATACATCTTCCACATCCTTGCGTGCCAAACGTGGCAGAACTTGTTTAAGCATATCTTTTGAAAATTGTTTTCCCATACATTCAAACGAACGTTCAAGAATAGTATAACCTAAACCTGAATATTGCTTACGTACTGCTGCACGTGTTGCCCGACGAATCGCGGAACGTGCTTTTCCTGTTACAACAAAAGATTCCCACGCTACCGGTGGGATTTGAGCTTGTGAACGTATAATATCAACTTCATCACCGTTTTTTAATTTGGTCATCAAAGGCATAATACGACCATTGATTTTCACTCCCACACAAGAATCACCAATATCGGTATGAACTGCATAAGCAAAATCAATAGCTGTAGCACCTTTTGGAAAGGCAATTAACCGCCCTTTTGGTGTAAAGCAGAAAACCTGATCTTGAAAAAGCTCAAGCTTTGTATGCTCTAAAAACTCTTCCGGATTATCTCCATCTGATAAAGATTGAATTGTTTGACGTAACCACGCATAAGCATTAGTTTCTCGCGACAATTTCGAGACTGAATAATTAGAACCATAATCTTTATAAATGGAATGTGCTGCCACACCATATTCAGCAATTGTATTCATCGCATTGGTTCTAATTTGCAATTCAACACGTTGCCTTGAAGGTCCTACAATTGTTGTATGAATTGAACGATATTCATTTTGCTTAGGTATAGAAATATAATCTTTAAAACGACCAGGTACCATTGGCCATGTAGTATGGATAATACCAAGAGCACGGTAACAATCATCTACTGTTTCAACAATCACACGAAATCCAAAAATATCAGACAATTGCTCAAAAGATAATGCCTTGCTTTCCATTTTGCGAAAAATTGAATAAGATTTTTTCCGACGGCTTTTAACATCAACTTTAATACCATGCTGAGAAAAAAGTCTTGTCAATTCGTTTTCGATTGTAGAGAGTAAATCCCGATTACACTTCGATAATTCAGAAATTCTGTCAGTAATAATACGGTAACCTTCTGGATTTAAATAAAAAAAAGAAAGATCTTCTAACTCTTCGCGCATATCCTGCATACCCATACGGCCAGCAAGCGGTGCGTAAATATCCATCGTCTCCTCAGCAATCCACCGACGCTTATCATCACGCATAACACTAAGAGTGCGCATATTATGAAGGCGATCTGCAAGTTTGACTAAAAGAATACGGACATCATCAGAAATAGCAATAAGAAGCTTACGAAGATTTTCTGCCTGCACTGCCTTTTTCGAGACAAAATCAAACTTATTAAGCTTTGTCAGCCCTTCAACTAACTTACCAATTTCAGATCCAAAAAGCTGATCAATTTCTGTTCGTGTAGCACTTGTATCTTCAATTGTATCATGTAAAAGAGCAACAGCAATGGTTGCTTCATCTAAATGCATATCCGTTAAAATAGTAGCAACTTCTAAAGGATGAGAAAAATAAAGATCACCTGAAGCACGCTTTTGATGCCCATGCTTTTCCATTGCATAAACGTAGGCTTTATTCAATAAAGCCTCATTTACATCAGGCTTGTAATGTCGCACCCGCTCAATAAGCTCATGCTGACGCAGCATATAGGCATATCCTCAGAAACTTCATAACTTAAATATTATTGAATATTCTATCAATAAAAGATCTAAAAATAAAATATGCACTCTCGAATAAAGTATATATAATACTTTCTCAATAAACTACAAAATTAATAATCGTCGTTTTTCTCAGGTACAACTAAGCCTTCAATACCTGCTAAAAGCCCCTCTTCCGATATACAATCAAATGAACATTTTTCCTCTTCCTGTGATGTACTAAAAGCACTTTCAGATTCGCTGGAGTGAGAAATAAATTCATTAACCGTTTCCGGCTCATCCACTTCCACATGTTTCTGCAATGAATGAATAAGATCTTCTTTTAAATCTGCAGGTGATAAAGTTTCATCTGCTATTTCACGTAGAGCTACAACTGGATTTTTATCATTATCACGATCAACTGTAATCTGTGCACCTTGCGAAATCTGGCGCGCTCGATGCCCGGCTAAAAGCACCAATTCAAAACGATTATCAACTTTATCAATACAATCCTCAACCGTTACGCGGGCCATTTACGCCCCTTTCTTAAAGTTTAAAATCCAACATTTAATTTGGAGTATATACAATAACCAAAACAAAAAACAAGAAAAACAATACAAGTTTTAGCATTTTTGCAGAAATTTCTTGATAAGATAAAAGAACACAATCAACTAAGTTTAAGTGACTAATAGCACTCTTAAAAAAACAAATTGAACGATATTAGTTTCAAACGCAATAACAACCCTCCCTATTAACGTAACGAATCTCTTTTGGCTTCTAAGGCATTGAAATTATATAATTATTCAAATTTCTTAGAAATCTTTTTGAATTACAATGCTGTAATGTATTATTTATAATTGTATTGTTCTAAAATGAAAACTTTGAATTTATTCAAATTGTGCCAATTAACACTTTAGTTATCAAACAAATTATTAAGTTATTTACAAAAATAATATCTGCCGTATACCCAAAAAATAACTCAAAAATTTTTATAAAGATGATTAATACCTATAACCATGAATAGTCAATTAACGACATTTTGCCCAGAACCACCGCAAAATTGCGATTTATGCCCCCGTTTACACGACTTTATCTCCGGCTGGCGTATAAAAGAACCCCAGTGGCACAATGCGCCTGTGAGCCCATTCTTTCCCTCTAAAGGTGCTGCAACAACACGTCTTCTTATTGTCGGGCTTGCCCCTGGATTGCGTGGAGCAAATCGAACTGGGCGCCCTTTTACTGGTGATTATGCTGGCCTACTGCTTTACTCTACTTTAAAAAAATTCGGTTTTGCTCAAGGAACTTTTGAAGAAAGACCTGATGATAGTCTTGAATTAATTGATGCAGCAATTGTTAACTCAGTTCGTTGTGTACCCCCAGAAAATAAACCTACCAGCACAGAAATTAATACTTGCCGATATTTTTTCGCGCCTCTTTTAACAAATCTTCCTCAACTCAAAGCCGTTATTACCCTTGGCGCCATTGCTCATCATTCAACCATACGTGCTTTAAATGCAAAAGTCCCAGAACATCCTTTCGGTCACGGAGCAATAAACAATATTGGTAGATTACGCATCTTCTCAAGCTATCACTGTTCCCGCTATAATACTAATACTAACCGTTTGACAGATGCTATGTTTCATCAAATCTTTCAAACAGCGAAAACATATTTAGATCAATGCTGAAATTCCTTTAGTATTATTATAAAAAAGAAAATACAAACCAACCAAACTATCCGTACTTTTTCAACAATCTCGCTTTTTCACGTCCCCAATCACGTTTTTTTTCTGTTTCACGCTTATCATGAAGCTTTTTACCCCGCGCTACAGCAATCTCTAACTTCACACATCCTTTTTCATTAAAATAAAGTTGAAGTGGAACAATGGTCATCCCTTCACGAGAAACTGCATTAAAAAAACGTGCCATTTCGCGCTTTGAAAGCAATAACTTACGTAAACGACGTGGTTCATGATTAAAACGATTAGCTTGCATATATTCAGGAATGTAAGCATTGATCAACCATAACTCTCCATTTTCAAAGCTAGCATAACTTTCAGAAATATTAGCATTATTGGAACGCAAAGATTTAACTTCAGTTCCATGAAGCACAAGTCCAGCTTCAAGATTATCTAAAACTTCAAAATTAAAACGCGCTTTACGATTATGAGCAATTACTGTACGCGTCAATGCATTTTTTTTCCTGTTCATGGTTATTTCAATTCTTGGATGAGGCCAGCATGCTGTAAAGCCGCATCGATAATTCTTTTTGTAGTATCTTCTAATGGAACAATCGGTAAACGAACAGTATCACGACAAAGTCCTAATTTTGCAGCAGCATATTTAATACCTGCTGGATTCGGTTCAATAAAAACTCCATAATTTAGAGGCATTAAACGATCGTTTAACTCTAATGCCATCTTATAATCACCACGACGACAAGCAGCTTGAAGTTGTGCACAAAGTTTTGGAGCAACATTGGATGAAACTGAAATACATCCCATACCGCCGTGTACATTAAAACCCAATGCTGTACTATCATCACCGGAAAATTGAAGAAAGTCTTCACCACATTCTTTGCGTTGCTGACTTACCCGTTCAATGTCTCCTGTCGCATCCTTGATACCAATAATATTGTTAAAATCCTGATATAGACTTTTCATGGTTTCTATAGTCATATCAACAATAGAACGACCAGGAATATTATAAATTACAATCGGAATAGAAATAGCTTTCGCAATAGCAGCAAAATGAGCGTATAATCCTCTTTGATTAGGTTTATTATAATAAGGAGTTACAACCAAAACTGCATCAGCACCTGTTTTTTCTGCATGTTGTGCAAGCTCTACAGCCTCATCTGTACTATTTGACCCTGCCCCTGCAATAACAGGAATACGCTTAGCAACCTGCTCAACACATAACTCTACAACTCGTTTATGTTCCTCATGGCTTAAAGTTGGTGACTCGCCCGTTGTTCCAACCGGAACCACACCATTAATACCTTGTGTAACCTGCCACTCGACAAAATTGCAAAACGTTCTTTCATCGACATCACCATTTTCATCAAATGGTGTGATAAGTGCAGTCAGCGCTCCCTCGAGCATAATAAACTCCTCGTAATTTAAGTTTCACTTAAAAAACAACTATCTTTTAAATTACTTATTATAGAGCATAGTCTTGCTATATAATTGAAACAAGAAGAATTCCATAAATGCTTTCACAATGTTAATATATTACTTTTTTCAATTTGGAATATTTCTTAAAAATACTATAATCCATTAACGTGCCTTTCACGCTTTTTGTTTTAAAGTTTATAAAATGCTTAAAAAGCAAAATCTTAAGATCGATGCGTACATTTCTTGTTCACTTTTTCATACCAATTTTTATTACATTAATATTGGCAATTTTGTGCTCAAATGTGTTTGCTCAAAAAGTTCTGCTACCTAAAAAATTACCAATCCCTTTAGCTCGACCTTACTCATTTGCAATAACAGAGAAACCCAAGAACCCACTTCAATCGATTGACAATAACCTTACAACTAACGATATCATTTCAGTCAACCAACTTAAATTAGGTTTAGATGCCCTTTCAAATAAAAATATTGCAAAAACGATAGCTCTTCGTAATGCAATGGCGAAAAATAGCCTTGACCGCCATATTTTAACATGGGCAATCAGCACATCAAATTATACTGATATACCTAGCTCTGAATTATTTAATGCAATTAATGAATTAAAAGGGTGGCCTGGCATAACCATTATGAAACGTAATGCTGAACGTGCTTTTACCAATGAAACCAATTCCCCACAAATAATCATTCAAAAATTTGCTCACACCCACCCCCTTACAGTACAAGGTATGGCTGCACTTACTAGAGCACTTATAGCAACTGGGAAAACCGCACGTGCACGACAAATTATTGCACCATGGTGGTATAAAGCACAACTTAATGCAAAAGAAGAAGAGCTTATCCTTAAAAACGTAGGTACTACATTAAAACCTATTGACCATCTGAAACGCATGCAGATTATGCTTTATGAAAATCGTATTGATTCAGCTGGACGAATCGCAACACTAGCTCGTGCTCAATCCCTTTTTAATGCCTTTGCTGCAGTTACAAATAATGACCCTAGAGCTGCACAAAAATTACAAGCTGTTGATCAATCTTGGAAACAAGATCCTCTCTTACAATTTGCTCATATTCGCTATCTTAGACGAACTGGACAATATAGTGCTGCAGCAACACTTATGATGAAAGCACCCCGAGATGCAGCAAGTCTTATCAACCCTAATATATGGTGGATAGAACGGCGCACTATTTCCCGCGAAATGCTTGACTTAAATAAACCTAAAATTGCTTACCAACTCGTTGCAACTCACATCGGTTTAACACCTTTATTAGCAGCTGATGCTGAATTTCATGCAGGGTGGTACGCATTGAGATTTCTTCACGATCCTAAATTAGCAATGCGTCATTTCACGCGTATTCCTCAGTTATCTCCTCATCATTTTTCAAAATCCCGCGGTTATTATTGGATGGGACGAACAGCAGAAATTTTAGGCGACCATGAAAATGCTCGACATTATTTTCGTCGTGCTGCCCATTTTAATATAACTTATTATGGTCAATTAGCAGCTTCACGACTTAATCAAAAAAAGCTTAACATTTCCTTTCCTAAACCAACAACTGCTGAACGGCAACGTTTTAGCACACGAAAAGCTGTGAAAATTATTCAACGACTTGAAGCTACTGGATATGCTAATCTTGCTAATATTTTTTATAGAGAACTTAGTAAAGAAATAGAAAGCCCTGGCGAATTAGCCCTTTTGGCCGTTATGGCAGAAAAAAAGGGTGATTATCACACCAGTCTTAAAATAGGTAAAACTGCTGTTCTTCAAGGTAAAAATGTCGGTGCACTATCCCACCCTATCGGGGCCATTCCACCATCTGCTAACATTTCTGCAGCAGAAAAAGCTCTTGTCTATGCTATTGCACGCCAAGAAAGCGAATTTAACCCAACAGCTACATCAAAAGCGGGAGCCCAAGGTATGCTCCAATTACTACCAACAACAGCAAAAGAACTTGCAAATAAATATTCCATTGCGTGGTCACCGCAAAAATTTAGAAATGACCCTAGTTATAATACTACATTAGGTGCTCATTTTCTAGGTGAACAATTGGAACGTTTTAACGGGTCTTATATATTAACTTGTATCGGTTATAATGCAGGGCCTCGTCGTGTAAATGAGTGGATAGCACGTTACGGCGACCCTAGAGGACAATCTCTCGATAAAGTTGTCGATTGGGTTGAGCGAATCCCTTATCCAGAAACACGTAACTATGTAATGCGTGTTATGGAAAATTATGTAGTTTACAAAACCCGTTTTAATGAAATAACAGATATTAAAACACACCTTATCACTGGACACTGAAGATCATAAATTTAATTCATTTAAAGAAAAGTCTTTTGCTATTATTTATTTCATAAATTACAGTGTCATAATAATTTTTAAAATATACATCATAAAAACTGATTCAAAAATCTAATATAATAAAATCTATTTGTTTTGAATGAATATCGATAAATTTTAATCTAATTTTTTATAAAAAGATATGTTCTGTTCACTAATAAAACTGTGTAAAATCAGTTAAATATTAAAGATATTCTAATAATCTTATTCTCTTTTGAAAGTGGTGGTGGAGGAAGAATACCAACACGCTGAAGTGCTGCCATGGCTAATCGATCAAGTTCCTGATCATTAGAAGAAAGTGCAATACGGCTAGAAAAAATATTTCCCTGTTTATGCACCTTAAATTCTAATTGCACTACCCCTTTTGCATGAGTAGTACGGTGCCTCATAACATAATTTTTTTGCCTTTCTAATTGTGCTTGTACCTTCGCCAACCACTGCATAGATAATGCATCATCAAGCTTCGTATTATTATCCTTACCAACAGAAAGCGAATGTACTGATTTTGCATTACTTTGCTTTGCTACAGTTTTTGACACTGATAATGCTTTCCTGACAAGTGCTTTATGTTCCATTTTAGAAGTCTGAGATTTTTTAAAAGCTTTTTGTACCATAAAATCATTTTCTTCTATGATCGGCTGGGATTCTTGTGAGGATTGAATCTCTTCCGAAAATTGAGATCCTATCGATTGGACCTCATTGAGTGCTGACTCTGATATTTTTTGTTCTTGCTCTGAAAAACTAGACTGCAATATTTCCAAATCCGTATTAGTGTTAATGTTAGAGTGTGAGATTTCTTGTGCAAAAGTCAGCATAATCGTTGGTGGAAGAAATACACTATCGCTCATATTAACATTTTGAAAATAAAATCGTATTCCCAATGCAGCATGTAAAGAAAGAGCGCTCATAAATGCCCCCACCCAAAGGATTGATAACCGCCCAGTATTTGTAAAATTCATAATCTTCATCCATCAGCATTCTACATTAAATTAATACTAAATTGTATTAAAATTGATCCTTTTCAAATTACAACTTTTTCTTGACGCTTTTTATCATGTTTAATATATTACTTTCATTTCATATTGGGATCACTATTACTTTTTTAACTAATCTTTGTGGTTGGGGAGCAGGGTTTTTGTAGTGTGAAATATTTTAAAATTACGGGGCATTTAAGAGAAATTTTAACGGTGTCTTATGCAAATAAAACCAAAAAGCATTTATAAAAGTTGTATAGCTTTAAGCGTATTATCAATCTGGATACCTTCTTTCGTTTTTGCACAAAATAGTAATATTATTCTTTTACAAAACAGTGATCCGAACACCGTAATTGAACTCAATCCAATTGTGATTGAAAAAAGAAAAACAGTAAATCCTCTGGATACAGTAACAATTTTAACCGACCGTGAAACTGCTCGAGATATTGAACAAAAACAAATAAATGATATTCATGATATTGGACGTCTCAATCCAGCTATAACCTATAATTCAAATAATGATAGTTTCGTGATTCGTGGTTTAAGTGCTAATCGTGTTCTTGTGACAATAGATGGCATTCCACTTCCGTGGCTTAATGATGGGGTACGCGGTATTAAGGGTGGAAGTTCAATGTTTGACCTTAATTCCCTTTCTACACTTGATATTATTAGAGGATCAGATTCTAGCCGTTATGGCTCTGAAGCACTAAGTGGAATTGTTGCTTTACGTACCCTTGATCCTGAAGATCTTCTCACAGAAGAGAAAAATTGGGGTAGTCTTACAAAGGGTAGTTATAATTCTGCTGATAATAGTTGGCATATAGATGAAGCCTTTGCAGTACGAGCTTACCAAACCTTTCTACTTTTCCAAGGATCTCGTGTAGGAGGTCATGAACGTAAAAATATGGGAACTGTAGATACTTACGGAAGTGAGCGTACACGTGCAAATCCTGCTGATTTTGATCAAAATAATCTACTTTTTAAAATGTATCAATATTTTAATAGCGACCATAAAATTGGTTTTACAGCAGGACGTTTTTATCATAATAAAGACACTCATTCATTGAATGCTTCCTCTACAACATATTCTCCAGGCTCAGTTTATGATAAGAATAATAAATACCGTGAGCGTTTTTCGATTTCCTACGATTATAGTGGTAATGGAGACACTGTTTTTGATGCATTTCATGGGCAACTTTATTGGCAGAAACTATCAAATAACCAAGTTTTAAAAGGATATCGTATAAAACCACCACAAGGGGACTATTTAAGAGATAACCTTATACGTAATATTAATTATGGCTTTAATGCCGATAGTTTCAAAAAAATCGATATAGGCGCTATTAGTCATACATTGAAATTTTCTACTGGCATCTTTGCATCCAAACTTCATCAATATGCGTCTGGTCAAGATAATTGTCACTTGAGAGAGAATGCGCATGGATGTGCTTTTTTACATACCAATCAATCTGATACACCAGATACTCATAGCCATGGTTTTAGTTTAGCTTTTGAAGATGCAATTGGTTTTTCTAATAACCATGTTCGCGTTATACCTGGAATCCGCTACGACTGGTATAAACACGTCCCGCAGAAAACGCCTTCTTATAAAAAAACAATCATTTCTAAAGAACAGCTTACAGAAAATGGCGGTTCGCATTTTTCTCCCAAATTGCGTATAGAATGGGATGCTAATGATCAAGTGACATTTTATGGCCAGTGGGCACAAGCTTTCCGTGCACCAAGTGTTTCCGAACTCTACGTCACCTATATCAATCCTTCTTTTTATTACATGGCTGGCAATCCAAATCTTAAACCAGAAATCAGTAATGGATATGATATTGGTATAAAATACGGAAATGTAAATTTTGACGGTTCTATCAGCGTCTTCACCAATCAATATAAAAATTTTATTGATATTATAGATAAAGGACCATCACGAGAATTTAGGTTAGCGCGCAAGCATTACATAAATCGTGCTCATGTTCGTATCTCTGGTATTGAAGCTAAAGCATATTTAGCTCTTAATCAAAATTTTCATAGTAATTTTTCCTTTGCATACGCACAAGGAAAAGATCTTGATAAAAATGAATATCTTAATTCAATCCCAGCTTTAAAAGCCGTTATAGGATTTGGGTATGCACAAGAGACGTGGGGAGCTGATATTATGCTCACTTTAGCCGCTAAACGTGATAAAGTAGAAAAGAATTCCGATTATGCAAAAACTCCAAGTTATAATTTAGTTGATGTGTTAGGGTGGTGGGAACCTTTTGGTGAAAAAGGCCCTATTATAAGAGTTGGTGTTTATAATCTTTTCAATAAAAAATATTGGAATGCAACTGATCTTCCCTCTGCTTCACATAGCGGTGTAGCACCACCACCTAAAGATTATTTCAGTCAGCCAGGTCGTAACTTTAAGGTATCGCTTGTGCAAAAATTTTAACTATTTCTATTAGAAATTCTAAAAATCATATTAAAAAGGAGAAGTATTGCGTTTTAGTTTCTATTTTCCTTAAAAAAATTGAGACAAGCGCTTTTAATGTTTCTAATTTACCAAGTTTTGGTTGTTCTATTATCGATAATAAAGATTTGTTTGATGGTAAGCTGAACTATTGCAAAGCTATAGTTCAGCTTATCGTTTTAAGATTATAAAATTAGGTAACTCAAGGAGAATTTATGTCTTATACAGCTGAAGAGATCATTAGATTGCGAGAAAAAAAAGAAATGCGTAATCGTGATTTTGCTACTTCGATTGGTATATCTGAAGCAGAGCTTATTGCTGCTTATTGTGCTACTGAAAAAGCAAAAAAATTAAATACTGATGTGACTACTCTCCTTGAAAACGCTCCTAAAATTGGAACAGTTATGGCATTAACACGTAATGAATATGCTGTTCACGAAAAAATAGGATGTTTTGAAAAAATTGTGCAAAATCAACATGTTCCTATAACACTTGGTGAAATTGACTTGCGTATTTTTCCAAAACAATGGAAATTTGGTTTTGAATATGAAATGCTTATTTCTGGAAAACCCACTAAAAGTTTGCAATTTTTCGATCAATCCGGTGTTGCTATCTTCAAAATCTATTCTAAAGATACAACAAATATGGAGGAATGGAATATACTTGTTAGAAAACTTCTTAGTGAAGACCAGTTACCTAATCTTGAAATTCACCCCTCTCCTACCCCCACACAACATGATACAGCAGATATAAATATCGAAAAATTCCGCAATCGTTGGCGACAAATGACTGATGTACATCAGCTTCATGAAATTATTTCGGAATTTAAAATCAATCGACATGATGCTGTAAAATATGCTGGTAACGAATTTGCTGATGAATTAAATATAGAATCTCTTGAAATGATGCTAAACAAAATCGCACAACAAAAAATACCAATTATGTGTTTTGTTGGCAATAAAGGATGTATTCAAATTTTTAGTGGACAAATTAAAAATATTAAACAAATAGGCCCTTGGCTTAATATTCTTGATGAAAAATTTAACCTTCATATACTCGTTTCTGGTGTCGATAAAATATGGCGTGTTCGTAAACCTACTCGTGATGGCTATGTCAGTTCATTGGAAGTTTTTGATAAAAATGGTGAAATGATTGTTCAATTTTTTGGTATAAGAAAAGAAGGTCAAAAAGAACGTGAAGATTGGCGTTTTTTATTGAATGATTTTCCTCCTATACTAAAAACAGCAATTACTTAAAAAGGTAAGATAAGAAATGTTCACACTTTTTTTGCGCAGATTATCAAACCTTATTTTTATTTCCATTTTATTTTATTTTATTTCTTTTTCCCACCAAGCAATTGCTGAACTTACAACCAGTTTTCCTAAAAATGCACGAATTGTTTCTATTGGTGGATCTCTCACAGAAATTGTCTATGCATTAGGAGCCCAAGATCAGCTTGTTGCCCGCGATAGCACAAGCATATACCCCCAAGAAGCACTCAAACTTCCTGAACTTGGATATATGCGAGCTCTTTCTCCGGAAGGAGTTTTATCGCTCACCCCAGAAGGTATATTGCTGATTGAAGGAAGTGGTCCTCCCTTAACAATTGACATTCTCAAAAAAACGTCAATACCGTTAGTGATTGTACCAGAAAACTTTTCTAGCGAAAATGTAATAGAAAAAATTCGCCTTGTTGGCAAAGCACTGCATCGAGAAACACAGGCAGCTGCATTGATTAAAAAAATAAATCGTAGTTTTATGGATAATAATGTGCTTTTGGCAAAAGTAACTAAACAAAAACGCGTTCTTGTTATTCTTTCAATGCAAAATGGGCGTATCATGGTATCTGGAACAAATACAGCTGCCGATGGCATGATAAAACTTTCAGGTGGTATTAACGCTATCTCTAGTTATAAAGGATATAAACCTTTAAATAATGAAGCTTTATTAAAAGCAAACCCTGACGTTATCTTACTTATGACGCATCCTAAAAATTCATCCCAAATTGATCAAGTTTTAACTATACCAGCGATTCAAGCTACACCTGCAGCACAAAATAATGCTGTTAAACAAATAGATGCTATGTATTTTTTAAGTTTTGGTCCACGTACTGCAGAGGCATCAAAAGAACTGATTAATTTGCTTTATAGTGAGAACTAAAATGTAAGAGCTAATAAAAATGATCAATAGCATCTCAAAAGCACAAATGCTTGAAATAAAAGAAGAAAGACATGCAACCCGAGGAAAAATTGCATTATTAAGTCTAATAATATTCCTTATTTTTAGCATTTTAGTAGGGCTATTAAACGGTGCATCAAATGTTTCTTTTATTAATCTTATTCATGCGATTCTTACACAAGATTTTTCAGTAAGCAGTAAAACTCATGATTACCTTGTGTTTATTGACATAAGATTTCCCCGTATTATCTTGGGTTTATTAGTTGGTTCAGCTTTAGCTGTTTCTGGTGTTCTCATGCAAGGAATTTTCCGTAATCCCCTTGCTGATCCTGGAGTTGTAGGTGTATCAGCAGGTGCAAGTCTTGGTGCTGTTTTAGCAATTGTTGTCGGTGTTACTTTCCCCCCCTATTTTTACCTTTTCTAGAGTCTTATAAAGTCATTATAAGCGCTTTTTTAGGTGGACTTCTATCAACAATAACTCTCTATGCAATTGCAACACGTCATAATTGTACTTCTATTGCAACAATGCTTCTTGCAGGAATTGCTCTCAGCGCTTTAAATAGTGCTATTGTTGGAGCTTTAATCTTTATCGCAAACGACCAGCAATTGCGTGATATTACTTTTTGGAACCTTGGATCCCTTGCGGGTGCGACATGGTTAAAAGTTGGGTTTATTTTACCTTTTGTCGGAATTGGTCTCTTTTTTTCTCCGTTTTTATCACGCGCACTGAATGCTTTGTCTCTTGGAGAATCTGTTGCTAGTCATATTGGTTTTCATATTCAAAAAGTTAAAAATATTTCTATTTTACTTGTTGCTCTCATGTGCGGTGGTGCAGTTGCTGTCAGCGGTAGCATTAGTTTTATTGGTATTGTAGTTCCGCACATTTTACGCCTGCTTATTGGGCCTGATCATCGCTATCTTATTCCCTGTTCTACTCTTTTAGGAGCAGCTCTGATCATTTCTGCTGATACATTTGCGCGCTTTATCATTGCCCCTGCAGAATTACCAATTGGAATTGTTACAGCACTTTTTGGAGCACCCTTTTTTCTTTGGATTCTTATACATCAACGGGGGACAAACGTTTTATGATTGAAGCAATTAACATTTGCATTCAACGTGGAAAAACATACATTATCGATCACATTAATCTCCAAATTAAAAGTGGTACTTTCACTGTTATTATTGGTCCAAATGGATCTGGAAAAAGCACTTTCATTAAAGCATTGAGTGGAGAGATTCCCTACAGAGGCAAAATAACATTGAATGGTCACGATATTACCAAGACAAAAACTTGTAAAATGGCAATGATGCGTGCAGTTCTACCACAATCAACAACACTAGCTTTTCCATTTTTAGTTCATGAAGTGGTAAAACTCGGCCTTTCTGTTCACCAACATAATATAACAAAAACAGAATTGAAAATTTTACCTAAAAAAGCTCTAGAACGTGTTGGTCTAGCTAATTATAGTGACCGATATTATCATGAATTATCAGGTGGAGAACAAGCTAGAGTACAACTTGCCCGTGTACTTTGCCAAGTATGGATACCTGTTTATAATAAAACCCCTCGTTGGCTAATATTAGATGAGCCCATTGCCAACCTTGATATCCAACATCAACTCATTGTTATGAATATCGCTCAAAATTTTGCTCGTTGTGGTGGTGGTGTTCTTGCTGTCTTACATGATCTTAATCTGGCTGCCTGCTATGCAGATAAAATGATATTGTTCAGTCAGGGGAAAATTCATTGTGAAGGAAACGTTTCCTTTGTTTTAACGACGCAAAATTTGCGTGACGTTTATCATTGTCCTTTAAGCGTTTCTACATTACCTAAAGCAGACATTCCCTTTATATTACCACAGACAGCAACTTACTTATAAGTATGAAATAGTGTATTTTCTGATATCTTTGATTAAATGGAAAAATTAAAGCACAAATCCCATAATATACTGTTTTTTTATGTTTTAATGGCTATGAGCTTCATAATAAACTTAGAACATAAAGCTTTCTAACTTATCTTAAAAAAAGACACCACATCTGTTTGTAAAGAGTAATATTTTATAATAAAAACTGATAAAAAAGAGCTAATCTCAAATAGCTGTTTTGTCAATTTGACATAAATAAATTATAATATTTGAAGCCATCCTAATTAACATGAGGCCTTTATCATTAGAAGAGGTAAAAAATTGATTACGCAAAATTTTTGTAAATTATCTGATAAAACCTATACTAGGCAAATATCAAAAATCAGCGTAGGAGATGAAAAAAATGAATAACACCGCATAAACCAATGCAAAAGTTACTATTTCACAAATGAAAGCACTTTTTGGCTAGATTGAGAATATTAGGGCATTACTTCATCTAAATCTAAGACAACTGGTAGAAAACAATTTACAATAGAAACAATCAAAAAATCTCAAAAAGAGTAAGATAGCAACAAATAAGCTAATAAGATCAAAAATCCCTAACTTTAATTATTAGTGATTTTTAAATCTGGCGGAGAGGAAGAGATTCGAACTCTCGAGAGCCTTTTGAGCCCTACTCCCTTAGCAGGGGAGCGCCTTCGACCACTCGGCCACCTCTCCAAAATCGGTGCATAAACGGTATCGACAAAAAGTTCAAGACATTTTCAATTTTTTTCAAAAAATTTAAAATTTTGGCTTTTTCTGCATCTTACTTAAGACAAAAAGTTAACAAATAAACATTCAAGGAAATATATTGTAACATTTTTGCGACAATAACCTAAATAATACATGGATAACTTTTAACAAAACCATTTCGCGTTATGTATATCGAGCAAAGACTAGTATGTTGTAGTTGATGAGGGGGTCGAATCTCTTTTGAGATCGTTATCTTAATCAATTCAAAAACTGCAATGATTTTACCCTTAAAAACTAAACTTCAATTGGAGATTAATTATGAATAGTAAAGCTCTTCTTTTAGGCTCTGCGGTAGTTCTTGCAGAAATCTCTAGTGCACAAGCTGATTCAACAATTACTGCAGAATCAAAGCCTATAGAATATGTCCGTGTTTGTGATGCATATGGTCCAGGATATTTCTATATTCCTGGAACAGAAACATGTATTCGTTTATCAGGTTACGTTCGTGCTGACTTCAAAAGTGGTGAGAAGATTGATGCAAAAACTAATGCCGATTTAAATAATGATCAAAAAACCTATCGTGTAGCTTCACGCTTAACCCTTATTTTTCAAACTGCTTCCGAAACCGAATTAGGAACACTTCGTTCACGTGCAGAGATCCGCTCAGAATGGAACAGTGGAAAAGACAAAAGTGGTGGACAGCTTCGTTCCGCTTACATTGAGCTTGGTGGTTTTCGTATAGGTCTTGATGATACAATTTTTAATCATTGGACTGGTTTTTATGGTAACGTCATCAATGATGACCTTATAGCACCAGCAGGAAATACACGTACCAATGTTATTTCTTATACTTTCAACAGCAGCACTGGCTTTTCTGCTATTATTGGTGCTGAGTCAGGTAATGCTTCAGGCCCTTCTCCCTTAAATAGTTATTACTATGTTGATAAAAATGGTTCAATTACCGATGTTATTGATGCTCCAAGTAAGCATATAAAAGGCTACACTCCACATATTCTTTTGGGTATGAAATTTTTCCAAGAATGGGGAGGTGTATCAACAGTTGCAGCTTATGACGCTTACTATAAAAAATGGGCAGGTAAAATGCGTGTTGACTTCAATGTTAATGACTATTTAAACCTCTGGGTCATGGGTGGTTATAAAAACAACCTTGATTATTACACAGCAAGTGATGACAATACATTATCACGAGAAAACACTACAATTTATGCAAACTGGGGCGGAAAATGGGCTGCTTGGACTGGTGCAACCTATAAAATCACACCAAAAGCAAATTTAAATGCTCAAATTTCTTATAGTGCTGCAAAAACTCTCTCGACTTCTGTCAATATTGCATACACATTGGTTCCAGGTTTTACTATTACGCCTGAATTAACTTATGTTTCTTGGAATGACAATCGTAGTTTCACTGACAAAAGTACTTCTGAAAGAAGTTATACAGCTGCTTTAAATGGAAAAAATGCCTTGCAAGCTATGATTCGCTTCCAGCGCTCATTCTAATATTTTATAATTACGCTCTTAAAAACTGGCAGTTTAAATTGCCAGTTTTTTTTACTTTTTAAAAATATTCATAAAGTCATCAAGCATCTTAAGGCATTGAGTTTACTAATCATTATTTCATGACATCAATTAATTTCTTTATGAAAATATTTGCATGAATTAATTTGATAGCGTATTGATAAACATACATTCCAATTCCTAATATAAGTCATAAGAAACTAGGTGCAATTTTGATCACCAATGTAATCTTTTATTAAGATCGTGTAGATGTCTTTAAATGCTTATTCAAAAATTCTGACCTACCGTTGAAAATTTTATACGCATATCTTCATAGGTTGAAACTATCCATTAATAACAGTCATTTAAAAACTAATAATCAGCTTTATGAATTTTATCGGTTTTTAATAGTCTTTCAATATTGAGATATCTCTCATGTAACAGCAATTATATTCCTTGAAATATGGAGTCATTATATCTTCTAATATTGCCTAATAAACGCATTGCACCCTGCATGCTCTTTGACCCCAATCACTGTCAAACTTTAAGCATATGTCACGAATATGTAATAATAATCAATATTTTGTCTTTTACGTCGGAGATCATAGTGTGTGAATTAATGATAATACATTCTTTATGCCGCTTTAGTAAGAAAAATTTTTAATGTTACTAGTTAATTACTTGCAATGATTTTTTCCTTTATCTCTCCAAAGCATTCTAAAATCGTTGAGAACACATCTTTGCGATTGACAATATAAACATTTAAGCTGATCATGATTAGCAAATAAAGTGCTCTGATTATGATTGGGATATTATAAGCAAATATATAAAAATTTTTATTGACTTTTTCTCAAAATGAAATCTTCAGAGCTTGATTAGATAATACATGTTAGGGGTAAAGTGATATTGTATACAACCTCACTAAAGTATACTTTATTAGTTGAATACATCTCTGTTAATCCTGCAGTGCGTTTTTTAATTATGAATTTATAAGGAAAAAGTTTGTGCAAAAAAACACTCCATCAGTTAGTTGCAGTCCCTTTCCCGCATCACGCAAAATTTATCAACAAAGTCCTCTTTTTACTAATGTGCGTGTACCATTACGTGAGATTTCACTGACAGATGGCTGTGATGAAAAATCTTTAAACGTCTACGATACTTCAGGACCTTATACCGATAAAGATACTGTCATTGATATCACTAAAGGACTTCCTGCAATCAGTAAACCTTGGTTGTCTGAACGTGCTGATACTGAATCTTACCCTGCTCGATTAGTCAAACCTGAAGATAATGGCTATACTCATGATAATAACCTTACACCAGCTTTTGAACAAAAGCGACCCATTTTGCGTGCAAAAAATGGAAAAACAATTACACAGATGGCTTATGCACGTGCAGGTATTATTACTGCAGAAATGGAATATGTTGCTATCCGTGAAAATGAAGGTCTAACAGAACCAGACCAACAGAAAACAGCATTAAATGAGGCATTTAGTGCATCAATACCAGAAACCTATACTGCAGAATTTGTGCGCAATGAAGTCGCTTGCGGACGAGCTATCATTCCTAAAAATATCAATCATCCAGAATGCGAACCAATGATTATTGGGCGCAATTTTCGTGTTAAAATTAATGCCAATATCGGCAATTCAGCAATCACTTCATCTATGGCAGAAGAAGTTGAAAAAATGGTTTGGGCCATTCGCTGGGGAGCAGATACAGTTATGGATCTTTCAACAGGGCGTAACATTCATAATATTCGCGAGTGGATTATTCGAAATTCCCCAGTTCCCATTGGAACCGTTCCAATTTACCAAGCGCTCGAAAAAGTGCACGGTATTGCTGAAAATTTAACATGGGATATTTTTCGCGATACCCTCATTGAACAAGCTGAACAAGGTGTTGACTACTTTACTATTCATGCAGGAGTAAGATTACCTTTCATTCCACTTACTATTGATCGCGTAACAGGTATTGTTTCACGTGGTGGGTCTATTATGGCTAAGTGGTGTCTGTATCACCACAAAGAAAATTTTTTATATGAATATTTTGATGAAATTTGTGATATTGCGCGTACATATGATGTTTCTCTTTCATTGGGTGACGGATTGCGTCCTGGTTCTATTGCTGATGCTAATGATGAAGCTCAATTTGCTGAACTTAAGACTTTAGGAGAGTTAACAAAAATTGCTTGGGAAAAAGACGTACAAGTTATGATCGAAGGACCTGGTCATGTACCAATGCATAAAATTAAAGAAAATATGGAACAACAACTAGCTCTTTGTCATGAAGCACCCTTTTATACCTTAGGCCCCCTTACAACTGACATTGCCCCTGGATATGACCATATTACATCAGCAATTGGAGCTGCTATGATCGGTTGGTTTGGAACTGCCATGCTTTGCTATGTAACACCTAAAGAGCATCTAGGATTACCCGACAAAAATGATGTAAAAACTGGTGTTATCACTTATAAAATTGCTGCTCATGCTGCTGATCTTGCTAAAGGTCTTCCGAGAGCTCAATTGCGTGATGACGCTCTTTCGCGTGCACGGTTTGATTTTCGCTGGTATGATCAATTTAATCTCTCACTTGATCCAGATACAGCGCGCGCTTTTCACGATGAAACAATGCCTAAAGAAGCACATAAATTGACCCATTTTTGTTCTATGTGTGGACCAAAATTCTGCTCAATGCGCATTTCTCATGATATCCGTGATGCAGTAGAAACAAAAAAAGTAAAAGATGAAGGCATGGTCGCCATGGCCGAACAATATCGAAAGAACGGCGATCTTTATATAGAAGCTGTTCCTGCAAAAAAAGAAATAGTAAACGGTTGAAAAATATTCTTGTAAAAGGCGCAGGTATAGGCGGTTTAACGGTTGCCTTTATGTTACAACAAAAAGGTGCAATTGTTACCGTATCTGCTCCCCTACATTCGCCCATAGGGACTGCAAGCTGGTATGCAGGAGGTATGCTAGCACCTTATTGTGAAAGGGAAAGCTCTGAACCAATTGTCGAAGATCTTGGCATACAAGGTGTACAATGGTGGAAGGAAATATTCCCCGAAATTGTGATACAAAAAGGCACTTTAGTCATTGCACCCACACGAGATATCACAGAACTTAAACGATTTTCAGTATGCACCAATAGTCATAAAACCATAGAAGGTCCAGAAATAGCTCGTCTTGAACCTGACCTTGCGGAACGTTTTAATTGTGCACTTTTTTATGAAAATGAAGCGCATATTGACCCCCGTAAAATACTGATTACTTTAAAAGAAATCCTTATAAAAAACGGGGCATGTTTTGTTGATACAGGAGTACCTGAAAAGAATTTTGATATTATTATTGATGCAACAGGAATAGCGCGTTTAGGAAAAGATAAAAATATACGTGGAGTACGCGGCGAGATGCTTTTAATACGCAGCACAGATATTCAAATTTCTCGCCCCATTCGTCTTCTTCACCCACGTATTCCACTCTATATCGTTCCCCGAGAAAATAATATTTTTATGATTGGAGCAACAATGATTGAAAGTGACTTTAATGGTGCAATTTCGGCAAGATCAATGATGGAATTTCTTAATGCTGCCTATACTTTGCATCCTGCTTTTGCAGAAGCAGAAATTATAGAATCTGGCGTCGGTGTACGTCCGTGCTATCCTAATAATTTACCTTGCGTTAACAGACATGGTAACTATATTTCTATTAATGGTTTTTATAGACATGGTTTTCTTTTGTCTCCAGAAATGGCAAAACAAGCAGTAAAACTAGCATTGGAATAAAGCATGCAAATATTTGTCAATGGTCAAATGCTCCAAACAGAAGTAACTTATCTCAATTTACTTCTTGAAGAATTAGGTTATGAAGGAAATTGGCTAGCAACTGCTGTAAATTCTGAAGTTGTTCCTGCAGATTCACGAAATCAATTTGTTTTGCATGAAGGAGATAGAATTGAAATTCTAAGTCCAATGCAAGGAGGTTGAAACTATGTTGAATTTTTATGGATCTCAGTTTTCTTCCCGCCTTTTACTGGGAACAGCTCGATATCCTTCACCAGCAATCCTTCGTGAAGCCATTCGTAAATCTGACACAGAAATTGTGACAGTTTCATTACGTCGAGAAACTGCAGGCGGAAAACAAGGTGGACAATTTTGGCAGTTTCTAAAAGAACTTAATGTAACAATACTTCCTAATACTGCTGGTTGTTACACCGTCAAAGAAGCTGTTACCACAGCCCAATTAGCACGAGATCTCTTTAAAACACCTTGGATTAAGCTCGAAGTTACCGGTAATTCGGATACATTACAGCCAAATGTTTTTGCCTTAGTCGAAGCAGCAAAAATTCTAAATAGTGAAGGATTTCAAATTTTTGCCTATACAACAGATGATCTCATTGTAGCTGAAAAACTCTTAGAAGCTGGCTGCCGTGTCATTATGCCTTGGTGTGCTCCTATTGGATCTGCTAAAGGCCCCTGTAACACTGACGGGTTGCGTTCTATCCGTGCTTACTTGCCTGATCTTACTCTTGTTATTGATGCAGGTATCGGACGACCATCGCACGCCGCTATTGCTATGGAACTTGGCTATGATGCAGTATTGCTCAACACTGCTGTTGCCAAAGCAGGTGATCCTGTATTAATGGCTGAAGCATTTTCTCAAGCTATTAAGGCAGGACGTATGGGTTATAAAGCAGGAATTCTTGAAGCACGTAACGTAGCTGTGCCTTCAACACCAGTTATTGGACAAGCAGTATTTTCATGAAACTTGATCCATTTTATCTCATCGTTGACAATGCCGATTGGGTTGAACGTTTGGTTCCTCTCGGGATAAAATTGATACAATTACGTATGAAAAACAAAAATATAGAAATAATAAACCACCATATAAAACGAGCAAAAAATATATGCGATAAATTTGGAGCACAATTAGTCATTAATGATTATTGGAAAATAGCAATCGATGAAAAGTGCGATTTTATTCATCTTGGACAAGAAGATTTATGCAACGCTGATATTCCTGCAATCCGTAAAAATGGTATCAAATTTGGTCTTAGTACTCATGATGAACATGAATTGGATATTAGTATGTCTGTTTCTCCTGAATATATTGCACTTGGTCCTATTTATCCGACAATCTTAAAAAAATGAAATGGGCTCCGCAAGGATTAGAAAAAATCAAACAATGGAAGAAACGGATTGGTGCTTTACCTTTAGTTGGCATTGGCGGTTTAACACCAGAACGCGCTACTGGTGTTTTGGAAGCAGGGGCTAATAGTGTTGCTGTTGTAACCGATATTATTTTACATAAAAAACCAGAAGAGCGTACCCAACAGTGGATAAAAGTGACTCAAAAATGGCGTTAATTCCTTCTATTCTTATTGTTGCTGGTACTGATCCAACAGGTGGTGCTGGCATTGTTCGCGATATAGAGACAGCTGCATTTTTACAAACAAAAGCAAATTTAGCAATCACCTGTGTTAATGTGCAAGACGACAACCACGTTGCTAAAATTGTTCCTATGAGTGGAGAATTTGTTGGCGCACAAATGCGAGTAGCCCTAGAAGCCAACCCTATACGTGCAATCAAAATCGGGATGACAGGTACTCAAGAAATTATAATGGCAATCTGCAATGTATTAGAAGATTATTCCCATATTCCTGTTGTTTTTGATCCTGTTCTCACTGCCTCATCAGGAGGAAAACTTACAACAGAAAAAACTACAGAAATTATGCTTAATAAACTGCTTCCTCATATTGAACTTTTAACACCTAATATGGAAGAATTAGCTTTTCTTAGCCAAAATCCACTGGCTTCTAATTGTGAAGAAGCAATACAACAAGCCAAAAAACTTCTTTCATTTGGTCCACGCCATATATTGATAAAAGGTGGACATGCGGACGGCACCCTTGCAACTGACATTTTAATTGATAAAACCCAAGTAACAAATATTTCCGCCCCACGTTTAAAAGGAGAAATGCGTGGAACAGGTTGCATCCTTTCAAGTGCCATTACCGCGCATTTGGCATTCAACAAATCTATAACGACAGCTGTAAAAAAATCAAAAGAGTATCTTTATACATTACTTTCAAACCATTCTCAAAAAGATCGTTAAAATTTTAACACCAATTCCATTTTTTTAAAAATTGTTTTAATCTTTTTTTACGTGAAATATGCCTATAATGGAACAAAATAAACTGGTTTAGAGTAATCGCATGATACTAAAAACGTATAAATACATTGAGATAATCTACCACTTACTTAGAAAAACAAAATATAAATTATACCCTTATATCTTGCATATCGCATAAATCATACAGAAAACCTGTGTCAAATAGAATCACAAGATAAAAATCCCAGCCGTTTGCACACCGAAAAAACTATGAACTTCAGTTATTGAATCTTATAATTTCATTAAGACCGGTCTTTAAGAAATCATCGAACAGTATGTACTATACTTTTATTCGTAATAAAATACATTATAAAGCTTGAAGAATAATTCTGCTTAGTTTATCCATTAATGGATTGGTTACAAATAAAAAAGCAAAATGTCAGAACAAACTCAATGTTTAATCTCATATGAAGAATTATTAAGCTTTTATAAAGAAAGTGGTGTAGATGCTGCGCTTAATGATACGCCAATTGACCGTTTTAGCCAATCTGTCATTTTAGAGCAAAAATCAAAACAAGCAATTGACATTATCCATCATAAACAAACTTCACAGCCTATAAAACTGCATAACAAGCCACCGCATAACCTTGACAATAAAACACATAACACGCTTTCAGCCATAGAGATGGCAAATAGTGCTCAAACACTTGACGAATTAAAATCTGCCCTCCTCGCTTTTAATGGTTGCTCATTAAAACTGACAGCTAAAAACACCTGTTTTTCAGATGGAACAGCAGGAAGTCCACTTATGCTTATAGGAGAAGCACCAGGACGAGACGAAGATATACAAGGACTTCCGTTCGTTGGAAAAGCAGGAATGTTACTTAACAAAATATTGGCATCTATTGGCCTAACTAGAAAAAATGTTTACATAGCAAACACTGTTCCATGGCGTCCACCTGGAAACCGCACACCAACACCAAGAGAAGTCGCATTATGCCGCCCCTTTATTGAACGGCAAATTCAGTTGGCTAATCCTCGTGTTCTTATTGCGCTAGGAGGAACTGCTGCACAATTTCTTACAGGGGCTCAAAGTGGAATTATCCGCATAAGGGGAAAATGGCACATCTATGAGAGTGCAAATAACATTAAAATACCTGTTATGCCAACTTTTCATCCTGCTTATCTTTTACGAACCCCTAGTCAAAAAAAACTTACATGGATGGATTTTCTAGAAGTAAAAGACCGTCTTAATAATCTTTTATAACTCATCGATCTTCCTTCTTCTGAAAATACAAACGCTTAATTATTCACATTCCCAAATACAATAAGGAAAAAATTATGAAACAACCAACTATTCCCACTTATCATTTGGAAGACTATCAGCCCACACCTTATGCTATACCCAAAACACAGCTTGATTTTTGCTTGGAACCAACAAAAACCCGTGTTACAGCAACATTATCGATTGAGCCTCGTAAAAATACAAAAAAATTAACACCTTTGGTACTTTCTGGTGACGAACTTACATTAATTTCTGTTGCTATAAATGGTGAAAAATTAACTGAAAATTCTTACAAAAACACCCCTTCATATCTGGAAATTACAACTCCACCTACTTCTCCTTTCACATTGCAATTGGTTACAGAATTAAACCCTGAAAATAACCGTAAACTCATGGGCCTTTACCTTTCAAACGGTGTTTATTGCACACAGTGTGAAGCGGAAGGTTTTCGCCGTATTACCTATTTTTATGACCGCCCAGATGTTCTTTCCATTTATACAGTAAGAATTGAAGCAGATTCTCACACAATTCCTATCTTGCTTTCTAATGGTAATCTTGTTGAAACAGGAACCCTTGATAACAACCGCCACTTTTCTATTTGGAAAGACCCTTATCCGAAACCATCCTACCTCTTTGCTCTAGTTGGTGGAGATCTTGATGAGTTAGAAGATCATTTTACCACCGTATCTGGGCGGCGTGTCAAACTTGGCATCTATGTAGAAAAAGGAAAAACAAAACGAGCAATCTATGCGATGGACGCACTAAAGCGCTCTATGCGTTGGGATGAACAGTGTTTTGGACGCGAATATGATCTTGATGTTTTCAATATTGTTGCTGTCTCAGATTTCAATATGGGTGCAATGGAAAACAAAGGATTAAATATTTTTAATGATAAATATGTTCTTGCAGATCATGAAACAGCAACTGACCATGATTACAAAAATGTTGAACGTGTTATTGCACATGAATATTTCCACAACTGGACCGGAAACCGTATCACATGTCGTGATTGGTTCCAGCTCTGTTTAAAAGAAGGATTAACTGTTTATCGTGATCAAGAATTTTCTGCAGACCAAAATGTACGCAGTCTACAGCGAATTGAAAACATAAAAACTCTGAAAGCTACACAATTTTCTGAAGATGCTGGTCCACTAGCTCACCCTGTACGACCTCGTCAATATAGTCAAATCAACAATTTTTATACTACAACTATCTATGAAAAAGGAGCGGAAGTAGTCCGCATGGTGCATACTATTTTAGGCCCTACTCTGTTTCGTAAAGGTATGGATCTCTATTTTCAACGCCATGATGGACAAGCATGCATCATTGAGGATTTTATCGCTTGTTTTGCTGAAGTCTCTGGTAGAGATTTTTCACAATTTATGTTGTGGTATGAACAAGCTGGTACGCCCAATGTGAAAATCGATAGTCATTATAATGATGGCATTTTAACAATTCATGCGAAGCAACATATTCCAGTAACACCACAACAAAATGAAAAAAAACCTATGTTCATTCCTATCGCCTTTGGCTTACTGGGGCATAAAGGAGAAGCGTTAACTTATGAATCTGATGCAAATATTCAAGCAGATGTTATGATGCTGTCTCAGGAAACTCAGACCTTTACATTAAAAGGATTGCGTGAAAAGCCTGTTTTATCACTTCTCAGAAATTTTTCTGCCCCTATCACTTTACAAACCCCATTCAATGAAGACGAACTGATTTTTCTTGCTAAAAATGATAGTAATCAAATTAATCGCTGGCAATCACTCAACCACTTGATAACGCAAGCCCTTATTCAAGTGATTAAAGATAAAACGCTAGAAAAGAGTGGCATGCCCTCTAATTTGTTAGAACTCATCGAAATTATCGTTAAAGATGAAAATCTTGAACCTGAATTTCGTGCATTTTGCTTAAGCTTACCTAGCGAAATTGAACTTGCACGCACACTCGCTGAAAATGTCGATCCAGATCGTATTCATAACGTGCATAATCAATTTCTAGCTTCTATCGCACATACTCATCAAAAACTCTTAACAAAAATCTATACGCAGATGGAGATAAAAGAGCCCTACTCACCAAACACTGCACAAATTGGAAAACGAGCATTACGCAATATTATATTAGACTATCTTTCTATTGCAGAAAACAAACCAGACCGTACTGCCACACAATATACAATGGCTGATAACATGACTGACCGCATGGCCAGTATAACGATTTTAGTGCAACGCTTTAATGAAAGTAAACAAGCACAAGACGCCTTAAATGATTTTGAAAACCGGTATCGTCATGATCCTTTGGTTATGGATAAATGGTTTTCTATTCAAGCGATGGTTGCTGGAGAGGCAACACTTAATCAGGTTCAAAAACTCATGAAACATCCGCTCTTTTCACAGGATAATCCCAATCGAGTTCGTGCCCTGATTGGTGCCTTTGCAGCGGGAAACCAAACAGGTTTCAATAGAGTTGATGGAGCAGCTTATCATTTCCTTTGCCAAATCATTTTAGAAATTGACAAAAAGAATCCACAACTTTCTTCGAGATTATTAACAATTATGCGCTCTTGGCGACAATGGGAACCCATTCGACAACAAAAACTTGAAACTGCATTAAAAACAATTGCAGCCGCACCTGAATTGTCAAGTGATGTAGCAGATATCATTAACCGTATGCTCAGTTAAAAAATATTTATAGTCAACATATTATAAGATATTTTAAAGATAAATCAGAAACATCTATTCAATAACGGTAAGCTCATAAACAAGTCGTGTACGCTTGTTTATGAGCGATATTAAAGCGTTTTCAATATCCAATAATTTACGTTTATAGCAGTAAAATTACTTTCTCCTAAAAAAAAGACTAGACAGAAGACTCCTGTTTTGATTCACTGTATCTACTGATTTGTTATGAGTACAGAAATAGTTTTCCAGTCATATTATTCATGATTAGAGGAACCAGAAATGGAGAAATTGGACGTATATAATGCGCCCACAGGAATATATTCCGATTCAAAACCGAGCGTTCAAAATCGCAAGGCACAGGAAGCGTATATTGATTTGCTTTCTGGTTCAATTTATAAAAAACTTTTATCGATTGAACCTTGGCTACGTCGGTCTATCCCATTCATCATCATTCTTTTCCTCATTGTGTTAGCAACAGTCCGCTTTGTTTCAATTTATGATTTACGCCATACAATTGATAAAGATACGCGCTCTACAATGAATCTATTAGCTGCTCACATCATAAATACGATTGATCGTGACTTATCTACCATTACTAAACAAGGAAAAGCTACTGGTCTTTCCTATAGTCATTTAGAAGATGTTCTTGTCGATCTGCGTAACCAAAACCTTGCCAATACCAATACTATAATCGCTATAGTCGATCAAAATGAAACCGTTTTAGCTTCATCTAGTTTAGAGATAATCTTAGGAAAACCTTTAAAAAATTTCATCTCTGAAAATACCGCTTTAGAGTCTCTTAGACAGCACACTGGTGCTACACAAATCAAAATAGGAACAGAACCTGCACTAGCTTTACTCAGCCAAACAAAAAACAGCCAATATAGCGTATTTATAAGTGAGAAAACGCACGATATCTATATGGAATGGCGTAAAATCTTTTCATTAAATATGACCTTATTCATAGGAACTACCGGTATTATACTGGCTCTTCTTTATGCGTATTACAACCAAGTTTTACGCACACATAATATGGATCTTGTTTCAGAAAAAAATCAAAACCGTATTGATATGGCAATGATGCGTGGACGTTGTGGGTTGTGGGATTGGAATATGGCAAGCGGGCGAGTATATTGGTCACGAGCTATGTACGAAATGCTTGGTTATGTGCCTCAAGATGCATTGCTGTCGATTTCTCAAATTACTGCCATTATCAACCCAACTGATACTAATTTTTTTGATCTCGCTCAGAAATTAATGAATGGTGAAAAAAAACACATCGATATTAATATTCCCATGCGTCATGCTGATGGTCATTATATATGGATGCGCTTTCGTGCCGAAGTTACCGAAGGAGAAGAGCCTCATTTAGTTGGCATTTCCTTTGATATTAGCGAACAACGTCAACTGGCTGAACAAACAGCACAAGCTGATCTTCGTATTCGCGATGCTATTGAAAATATTTCAGAATCTTTTGTATTATGGGACTCTGAAGGACGTTTAGTTATGTCCAATAGCAAATTTTGCGAATATGCAGCTATCCCCAAACAAATGTTGCAATCAGGTATTCAACGTGCAACTGTCGAAGCTATGGCACGTCCTGCTATTAGTGAATATCTCCTTAAAGAAGATGGAGCTGGTAACCTAACCAGTATTCGTCAAACTGCAGATGGGTTCTGGCTCAAAATTAATGAACGACGTACACAAGACGGAGGGCTTGTTTGCACTGGCACTGATATTTCCGAACTTAAACAACAACAAGAAAAATTTAAAAACAGCGAAAAGAGTCTTTTTTCCTTCATTCAAGAACTCAAGCGTGCACGAGGAAATGCCCAGCAACGTGCAACAGAGGTTGAAAAACTTAACAAAAGTCTGCAAGCAGAAAAAGAACGAGCTGAAAGTGCTAATAAAGCTAAATCAGAATTTTTAGCCAATATATCCCATGAATTACGCACCCCTCTTAACGCTATTCTTGGTTTTTCAGATATCATGTTGCAATCCACCTTTGGCCCTCTTGGCTCACAGCGCTACAAAGAATATATGCGTGATATCCACAATTCAGGAACTCATCTTCTAACTCTCATCAATGATATCCTTGATATGTCAAAAATCGAAGCGGGAAGATTTACTCTTGATTGTAAAAATATTGATCTTGGACCAATTATCAGTGAAGCAGTTCGAACACTTACCCCACAAGCACAAGAAAAAAAGGTTTCCGTTACAGAGAATATTGCACCAGAGCTTCATGCTGAAGTTGATTGCCGTGCCATAAGACAGATTTTCCTTAATCTCATTTCTAATGCTGTTAAGTTTACGCCTTCTGGTGGCAATATTGATGTTTGTGCCTTTCAGAAAGAAAATAACCTTATCTTTAAAATAAAAGATACAGGAGTCGGTATTCCTCCAGCAGCAATTAAAAAACTTGGGCAACCCTTTGAACAAGTTGAAAATCAATTTACTAAAACTCATACCGGCTCAGGCCTTGGGCTAGCTATTTCCCGTTCTCTCGTTAAACTACACAAAGGAAAACTTGAAATCACTTCTGAAGAAGAAAAAGGTACAACTGTAACTATTACAATGCCAATTCAACAAAATTAAAATCTTTAAACAAAACGTTCTTGCTGTTCTCGATGAAGTAAAGTTTGTTTTCGTTGAATACCCCAACGATAACCTGCAATAGCACCATTTTTATATATCACACGATGGCAAGGAATGGCTAATGCCAACTTATTATGTGCACACGCATTTGCAACCGCACGAACAGCCTTCGGCATGCCGATATGCTGTGCTAATTCTTTATAAGAAATTGTTTCCCCACATCGCACTTCAAATAATGCACTCCATACTTTTTGTTGAAAAGCTGTACCTTTAATATCTAATTGTAGATCGTGACGTTCTACCAATTTAGGAGTTTCCACCATTGCTATAATATGCGCAATTTCTCTATTTAATATATTATCATCAATATTGGATTGCACATTGGTAAAGCACATTTTCAATTCCTGTAATAACTGCGCAGCAGTATCGCCTAAAGCTATATTACAAATACCTTTGCGAGATTTTGCAATTAAGAGTACCCCTATTGATGTCTCTTTCAAGATAACAACCACCGCATCTTGCGAATTCTTGTTTTTAAGCTCTATCATAAATGCCTTTTGAGAATTTAGCTAACACTTTATATAATTTAATCTTCTGACACAATGGAAATTTTATGATAAAGCGTGTTTAATCTTTTAACACCTGTGTAAAAATTGAACGTACCAATTGCCCTGTTTCTTCAATCAGTTTCTCGACACGTAGTAAATCAGGCTCACCAACGCTATGCAACAAGAGATCGCCTAGTCCAGGTGGCATATCGTCAGGATTAAGATAATCATTTAAGCAAAGGCGTATAATTTGACTCAAATTTGTATAAAGGCAATAAGCGTAATGTAATTCAGAAATAAGTGATTGATCAAGAAAACTTTTCGGCAAATGAGAAAGAATATCAGCAGTCGTCATTCCAATCTCGAATTCAATCATATGAGTTATAAGAGCAAATTGAGCAATAAATTCAAGATCCATAATTCCACCAGGTATAGTTTTTAAATCCCATTGATTTTTCGGTGGTTTTTTTTGCTCAATTAAAGCACGCATTTCACGTACTTCTTTTGTGATCATTTTTTTATCACGAGGAAGTGCAATAATTGTACGAACCTCATTTTCTAACTTTTGCAAAAAATCAGCATCGCCAGCTATACCCCGCGCTCGTGTTAAAGCAAGATGTTCCCATATCCATGCTTCCTTACGCTGATATTTTGTAAAAACTTCAAAAAAAACAGCAACAGGCCCTTTACTGCCCAATGGTCGCAATCGTAAATCAACCGCATAAAGAACACCTTGACTTGTAGAAGAAGATAAAGCGGAAACAAAACGTTGTGTTAGACGAGTATAATATTGGGAGATATAAAGAGGCTTTTCTCCATCAGATTTTTCTACATCCTCATCATGATCATAAAGCACAATAAGATCAACATCTGAGCCTGCAGTTAATTCACAGCTTCCAAGTTTACCCATACCTAATATGCCAATACGTCCTCCTTTAACATGGCCATGACAACGAGAAAATTCTTCTTGAACAACAGCAATTGTTTTTGCAATTATAAGATCTGCAAGTATAGTAAAAGCAAAACCTGCTTTATCTCCTGTAATTGTACCGTTCAAAAGTCGGATACCAATCAAAAAGCGTTGTTCATCTGCAAAAATTCTTAAACGATCCAGAATATCTTCATAAGCAGTTACACCCTCAAGGAAATAATCAATTTGATTTTCTAGATAAGCTTTTGTCAGCAATTCTGAAAAAATTGTTGGATCTAGCATTCCATCAAAAACATGTGGTTTACGTGTAATAATTTCCGCAAGGCGCGGAGCTGCTCCCATAATACGTACCAACATATTTAAAAGAGATGGATTAGACTGCAATAAGCTAAAAAGTTGAACCCCTGAAGGTAAACCTTGCAAAAAACTATCAAAACGCAACATCGCCTGATCAGCTCTCTTAGTAGCACCGAAAGCTTTCAAAAGTGCTGGTGTAAGTTCCGTTAGCCTTTCACGTGCTTCAGCAGATTGAGTGGCTTTATAACGCCCACAATGCAGCGTGCGCATAATACGACAAATATCACTAGCCCTTTCAAAACCTAAACGACTTAATGTGATAAGTGTTTCGGGATCATCTTCTTCACCTGTAAAAACTAAATTGCCAATTTCCAAGCCAAGTTCTTGCTCATGCTCAAATAGCGCTGCATAATGTTTTTCAACTATTTTAAGTGTTTCTAATAAATCGCTAATAAAGCAGTCTTTCTTTTTATACCCCATCAAATATGCAACGCTAGTGAATTGAGAAATATTCTCTGGCAAAATATGCGTCTGTTCATCTGCAAGCATTTGAATACGGTGTTCAACATTACGTAAAAAAACATAACTTTTTATAAGACTATCTCTGGTTTCCTTACCAATCCAACCAAGATTATAAAGTTCTTTCAACATTGCAACTGTCTCACGTCCTCGCAATTGAGGAAAGCGTCCACCTGCAATTAACTGTTGTGTCTGAACAAAAAATTCAATTTCACGAATACCACCTCTTCCCAATTTTATATTATGGCCAAAAGCAGCAATTTGACCATAATTTTTATACGCATGGATTTGACGTTTGATAGAATGAATATCAGCAATAGCAGCATAGTCTAAATATTTTCGCCATATATAAGGTGAAAGATCTTTAAGTACATTAAAACCTGCAATAATATCACCTGCCACTGGACGTGCTTTAATCATAGCTGCACGTTCCCAATTTTGTCCACGCCCTTCATAATAACGCAAAGCTGCTCTTACCGGTAATGCTAAAGGCGTTGAACCCGGATCGGGACGAAGTCGTAAATCAAGCCGAAAAACATATCCATCAGCAGTACGGGCTTGAATGATATGAATTAATCGACGTATTATTTTAGAGAATACATCGACACTTTCATAAAAATCACCAATATGAGGCAACATGTCATCAATAAAAATAATAAGATCTATATCAGAAGAATAATTAAGTTCTCCTGCACCAAACTTTCCCATACCTAAAATGATCAAGCCACAATTTTGTTCTGGATTGTTACGATTAAGCAAACTAATCTTTCCATGATCATGTGCTTCTCTCAAAAGAAAACGTAAAGCTGCCCCTAAAACCGCTTCACCTAAGCGGGTTAACCACGCACATGATACTGCGCAAGTAAAAATACCACTTAAATCAGCTAAAGCGATAAGAACATGTGCTTCTTTTTTCTTGCGTCTTAAAGCAGCCATTAATGAAGCTTCATGAATACCTTCAACTCTATCGATAGCTGCAATATCTTCTATAATTTCGCTAAGCCTTGTTTCTATATCAATGTCCAACAAGGAATTAAGATAAGATGGATTGGCAATCAAAACTCCACGCAAAAAAGGAGATAAAGTCATAACTGCACTAATGAAATCAACCTGCTCTCCCCCAACTGTAATATAGGAAACCAATGATTCTAAATTTTCTTTTCTTGCTTGTTCTGTAATATCCTTCAACCATTGAGAACCACTTTCATCAAGTGGACGTAAAGAGAGAAGCTGTGTTTTTAAAAAAGCTTTTTTCATCTACATTTCTTTGAGAAAGCATTTTGAATTTTGTTTTATTAATTCACATTATAGACTTAAAAAAACAATCTTAAACACATCAAATAAGATGATGAAATAAACAAATATTAAGGAAACATCAAAACAGCTCTAAGCCCTGGGTTTGCATCTTCAAGTAACAGCTCTCCCCCATGAAATTTCATAACAGCTTTTGCTATACTTAAACCAATACCACAACCAGGCTGTGTGCGGCTTTTTTCAAGACGAACAAACCGTTCTGTTACTTTTTCACGCTTATCTTCTGCAATTCCCGGACCATTATCACTAACCACAACTAGCAAACATTCGCCACGGTATTCCATTGACAAAGAAATTTCTGTATTTTTTTCACCACTAGGTGCATATTTGATTGCATTATCAATGAGATTAAAAATCGATTGTGCAATAAGCTCACGATTGAGCCTAAGCTCTTTATCAAAGACATGCCCTAATCGAAGCAAAATACCCGCTTCTTCAGCAAAAGGTTCATAAAGTTCAACCGCATCTTCAAGAATTAGCTTCACATTCATTGGCTCAAGATGTGCAATCGAACTGCTGGCTTCAATGCGTGAAATCATCAAAATGGCATTAAAAGTACGAATAAGCTGATCTGATTCAGCAATAACATCATCCAGCGCTTGCCGATATTCAAGCTCTGTTTTTTGTCCTGACAGCGCTTCTTCAGCACGATTTCTAAGGCGTGTTAGCGGCGTCTTAAGATCATGAGCAATATTATCTGATACCTGACGTAAACCAATATTTAATTCTTCAATACGATCTAACATAACATTGAGATTAGCTGATAACCGATCAAACTCATCACCTGCTTGAGAAACAGGTAAGCGCTCACTAAAATTACCATCCATCAAATGTTGTGATGCAGCTGTGACACGATCAATCCTCTGTAACGCCCGTCTGCCAACAAAAAACCATATTAGTAAAGCCCCTCCAACCATCGCTATAAGAGCAATCATCACAGCTTTACGAATAACCTTTGCAAAACGTTCTGGTTCATCTAAATCTCGTCCAACAAGAAGTTTCATAGCGTTTGGCAAATCAACAACAACTGCTAAAGCACGATGCTCACTTGTTTTGCCATGTTCTCCAAAACGTGAATATAAAAAAGAATCCGAAAGAAAGCCATTATATTTAAGCAAACCAGGTTCAATACGCGCAACATTTCCTGTTAAAATACGCCCCACAGGATCAGTGACAAGATAAAGAAAAGCCCCTGGTTGTCGCGAACGATAATCAATAGTACGCATTAATAAAGACAACCCGCCATAATTATAAGCGCTTTCAATATTCCTTAATTCTTCACGTAAAGCTTGTTCAGTTTGATCTGTTAACAATGAAACAGCAAATGCTGTCATATAAATAGAAAGACCAGCTGCAACCAAACTAAACAGTAAAATATAAAGCGCAGAAAGTCTTAAAGCAGTTGTGCGCATTATATTGATTAAACGGTTCATGTTTTTTTATCTGGTGCCTTTAGCATATACCCAGCTCCACGTATCGTATGTAGAAGTGGAATATCAAAGTCTTTTTCAATTTTTGCCCTCAAGCGAGATATATGAACATCAATTACATTCGTTTGCGGATCGAAATGATAATCCCAAACATTTTCCAAAAGCATAGTGCGTGTAACAACCTGATCAGCATACCGCATTAAATATTCAAGCAAACGAAATTCACGTGGTTGTAATATGATATTTATTCCACCACGTTTCACTGTATGCGCTAACCGATCAAGCTCAAGATTACCCACGCAATAAACAGTTTCTGCCTCTTTAGGACTTTTTCGCCGTTGTAATACTTCAACACGTGCAAGAAGTTCTGAAAATGCGTAAGGTTTTGTCAGATAATCATCACCCCCTGCACGTAAACCCGTTACACGATCATCAACTTGCCCTAAAGCAGAAAGAATAAGAACTGGCGTTTCATTGCCTTTGGCACGTAATTCAGAAACAATAGACAGACCATCACGATGCGGTAACATCCGATCAACAACCATAACGTCATAATTGCCTGTTTCAGCCAAAGAATAACCAGTATCCCCGTCACCAGCAATATCAGCCGTATACCCTACTTCTAAAAACGCTTTTTCAAGATAACGTCCTGTCTCACGATCATCTTCAATGACAAGTATCTTCATAAAACGCTTCTCCAATTATTTTATTAAACGATTATGGGACAGAAATTCATAAAAATTCTGTCCCACTATTAATAGACGTTATTTCTTAACAATTTGAAGAGCAATAAAACGATTTTGATCATTTGTACGTACTTGCAACAATATTGCATTTCGTCCTAGCTTTTGTGCATTCTTAATTGCATCAGTAATATCAGATACTTTTTTGACTGGTTTATTATTAACCGTTACAATCACATCACCAGGGCGAATTCCCTTCTCTGCTGCTTCTGAATCTGAATCCACATCGTTTACAACCATTCCTGGACCATCATCAGAAGGAGTTACAATCAAACCGTAATCTTCTAGCGTTTCATTCGAACTCTGTTGCTTACTTGAAGACCTTGAAGTCTCTCTCTTATTTTCACTTTCTGGCATCGCATCAAGCTTAACCTTAATTGTTTCTTCTTTGCCAGATCTCCAAACATTCAAGACTGCTGTTTCTCCTGGTCTAATATGTGCAATACGCCTTGCTAGATCACGCGTATCAGTAACTTTTTCACCATTTACTGCAATAATTACATCACCTGTTTTAATACCAGCCTTTTCTGCAGGACCTTTAAGCGGATCAGTAACTAAAGCACCTTTGGCTTCTTTTAAACCAACTGAATCAGAAATTTCTTTGGTCACTGGTTGAATCTGAACACCAAGCCAACCACGTTGAACTGAACCTTTTTCAATAAGCTGCTTTACAACCTGTTTTGCTGTTGTCGCAGGAATAGCAAATGCAATTCCAACGTTTCCACCAGAGGGAGAAAAAATTGCTGTATTAATCCCGACAACTTGCCCGTTAAGATTAAAAGTTGGCCCACCAGAATTCCCCCTATTAACAGCAGCATCAATCTGAATAAAATCATCATAAATACCAGCACCGATATCACGTCCACGTGCTGAAACAATCCCTGCTGTTACAGTTCCACCAAGACCAAATGGATTACCAACAGCAACAACCCAATCGCCAACATAAAGCTTTGAATCATCAGCAAAATCAACATATGGGAATGTTCGTTTGTCATCCACTTTTAACACTGCCAAATCAGTTCGAGAATCTGTTCCAATAAGTTTGGCATTAAGTTCTGTACCATCATCAAGAACAACAGAATAGCTTGTTCCATCAGAAATTACGTGATCATTAGTCACAATATAACCATCAGACGAAATAAAAAAACCAGATCCAAAAGCTATAGGACGGGGTTTATGCGAACGATGAGAAGGCTTATTGTTAGGCCAACTACGATCATAAAATTCTTTGAAAAATTTTTTTAAAGGATGTTGATCTGGTAATTGATCAATACCTGGAGCACTAAAAAAACCATCAAAGAACCACTCTTCCTTTTTTGCATTACTCTTCACCTGTACTGAAACAACAGCAGGTTTTACTTGAGATACAATATTTGCAAACCCCTGTTGCTGCACTGATGGAACAAATACAGGATCTGCATGAGCTGCTGTTATCCAAAAGTTTGATCCACTCAAAAAAATTGTACTTGCTAAAACCGTAGAAAGACCTATTGCCGGCGATATCATACGGAAGATTGGTTTAACCATTTTGTGTGCTCCTATTCAGTAATATTGAGGTCTTTATTAAAATTAATAATAAAACAACAGACCTTACCGTTTTCTGTCCAAATCGTTAAAGTTTTGTAAGGTTAGATAAACAACAATTCATAACAATAAATAGAGCCAAAGCATCAATTTAAACAGACCAAACTTCTTTTCTGTATATAATTTACTTCACTTTGATAACATTTTTAGTCGTCTCTATTTACTAAGTTTTGAAAGCAATTAATTTTAGCACTTGTGGCTTTTTATCTGAAAAAATATAATACTTATACCAATGATAAGAAATATCAGAGGAAACAACCATAAAAACCATGTTACTTTATTGAATGGTAATTCCAATAAAATAAATTCACCATATTTTTCAACAAGGAAATCAATAATCTGTTGATCACTATCACCTGCTTTTAAGTGTTCACGTATTAAAAGGCGTAAATCATGTGCCAACGGAGCATCTGAATCATTAATCGATTGATTGTAGCAAACTGGACAACGCAACTGTGATGAAATATTACGAGCCCGTAATTCAAGTATTGGGTCTTCTAAAATTTCATGCGGCTCTACTGCCATTACAAATTGTATAGAAAAAAGGGTAATACAAAAAATAAAAGCCCAAAAGAAAAACCTTTTCACCGCAATACTCTTTCAGAATATTTAAAATTAGAAATCACTCATTGATGCGTCCTTATACGTAACCAATAACCTAAAAAGGAAAAACAGCCACCAATTGCCATCATCAATGCACCAAACCAAATACAGATCACATAAGGTTTCCACCGTACATATACCTCAAGACCTTGATCACCTATCCGACCTGGTTCAACATAAAATTGAGAAAAACCATAACTTTGAATACCAACTTTTGTCGTTGATATATTTTTACTTGAGTAAAATCTTTTTGATGCCGTTACATTGCGCACAGATTTCTGATTTCCATATATTTTAAAATCAAATTGCATTTCAGAATAATTTGAGAAAGCAACATTACGTAATGTATCAAAGCGAATAGTTTTACCAGCTATTGTAACCGTATCCCCTATTTGCATGGTTAACATCTGTTCTTGCTCAAAAGTTGCAACACAAACAATACCAAATAATGTGACACCTAATCCCATATGTGCTAATGCAGTTCCAAAAACAGACCACGGCAACCCAAAAAATCTCCTAGCTCGTATCAGCATGAGTGTTTTTTTATGACCGCTCTTTACCCAAAGACCAGCTAAACTACCCAAGAAAACAAAAATTGAAAGCCCAACTCCCAAAGCTGCAAAAATATCACGCCAAGACGTTGTATAAAATGTGATAAAACAAGTCACACAAGCTAACACAAAAACAAACCACAACCGCTCAAAAACTGCAAGAAAATCGCCACGCTTCCACGCTATCATTGGCCCAAATGGAACTAACAATAATAGCGCCACCATTAACGGCCCAAATGTAAGCTTAAAAAAATGAGCACCTACAGAAATTTTTTGTCCAGTTAATGCTTCAACAAAATAAGGATAAAGTGTACCAATTAACACTGTTGCTGTTGCTGTGATGAGAAATAAATTATTTAAAACAATAAAACCTTCACGTGAAATTGGTTGAAAAAATCCACTTATTTTTAAAACAGGTACACGCAAAGCAAAGAGCAAAAAAGCCCCACTTATGAAAAAAAGCAAAATAGCAAGAATTGCCTGCCCACGTGCTGGGTCAATAGCAAAACTATGAATAGACATTAAAATACCCGAACGAACAAGAAAAGTCCCCATAAGAGAAAGAGAAAAAGTAAGAATGGCTAAAAACAAAGTCCAACTTTTTAAGGCATTCCGCTTTTCAAGAACAATAGCAGAATGCAAGAAAGCCGTTCCTGAAAGCCAAGGCATCAATGAAACATTCTCAACTGGATCCCAAAACCAATAACCACCCCAACCAAGTTCATAATAAGCCCAATATGAGCCAACCATAATCCCAAGTGTTAAAAAAAACCATGAAAGAAGAATCCATGGCCTTACCCAACGTGCCCAAACTCTATCAACATGCCCTATAATTAATGCAGCTATTGAAAAAGAAAAACAAACTGAAAAACCAACATAACCTAAATAAAGAAATGGTGGATGAATTGCTAAAGCATTATCCTGTAAAAGAGGATTAAGGTCATTTCCTTGTAATGCTGGTGGATTAATACGTACAAATGGGTTGGATAAAAAAAGAATAAATAAAAGAAAAGCGCTTGTAATCCAACTTTGGCAACTTAAAACTAATGCTTTAAATTTCTCTGGCAATTGATGACCAAATAATGCCACCAATGTACTAAAAAAAGCTAGAATTAAAACCCATAATAACATTGACCCTTCGTGATTACTCCAAACGCCAATGACCTTATAAAACATTGGTTTTTCTGAATGAGAGTTCTCAACAACATTTAGAACAGAAAAATCAGATACCATATAGGCATGCACAATAATTGAAAAAGACAAGAACAATAATATAAAGATGATATACGCCAGCGGTTCCACTATCCGCATTAATGAGCGCTCTCCCCACAAAATACCCAAAATAGGTAAAAAAGCCTGCAATAAACTAACCGTAAATGCCGAAGCTAAAAAAATATGACCCAATTCAACGAGCACGATCAAATGCCCTTTCCATACTATGACTCTTTGTCAAGTGGTCAGCTCTTTCCTTAGACATATAAGTCTCGTTATGTTTTGCCAAAACACGCGTGCCTATAAAAAGCCCCTGTTTGTTAAAATATCCTTCTACGATAACGCCCTGCTCTTCACGAAACAGATCTGGCAATATACCATTGAAAACTACTTTTTGGCGTTTTAAATTATCAGTCACAAAAAAAGTTACTTTCATCTTGTTACTGTATTCGACAGTTCCTTTTTCAACAAAACCACCTAAACGTAAAGAGTGACCTGTCAAAATATCTTCCCTAGTTATCTCAGATGGTGTTCGGAAAAAACTCGCAGCATTACGCATTGCGTACAATAAGAAACCTGCTGCAATTACCATCATAAAAAGACATAATAAAATGAGTAGAAAGCGCTTTTTTTTCCGCTTTTTTAAAGTAAGCTTAAGTGAAGGAAGACTCTTTAAAGATTGACTGTTCATAGCCTATTTACAAAAATATTTTTATAAATTGCGTGATATACATAAGTACAATTTAATCATTTATATACTTTATCTTTTTAGACAGCTTTGCAATATCCTTTATACTGGCGCAATTTTTATCTAATATTTTTACTACTCAATAAGCCCATTTGTTTCAATAGTCTTAAGCTGTTTCAATTCACTTCTTTGATACTCTAATCACATGTATCGCGTAACTGAACTATCATTGCTTCAATACGGGATCGTCCTGGAACATCCTTAGACATTGTATCGAGAAAATTTTGTAAAAGCCGAACTGCTTGTTCAGGCTTACCTGCCTGACAAAGTGCATCAGCTAAAAATAAACGAGGATAAAAATCATCTGGAGCTAAATCTGCAGCCTTTTGAAAAGCATTCTGCGCTTCTTGTGTAATTATTCCACTTTCATAACCAACCAACGCTAGACCATATCCTATCAACCTTGGAGCTGTTTCTCCATTTAAACGAAGTGCATCTAAATAAATATTCACCGCATCCTGAAAAAGACCTTCCTCAAAATAACTGATTGCTAAAGCATCTGCTATCTTGCCATCATTCGGCATACGAAAAAAAAGCGTTTGTAAACGTACAAGTTTTTCATGCCTATCTAACGTTTCTGGATCTTTATCCATCAATTCGCTAAAGAAATAACTTTTGACTCCCGGACTGCCTGTAAAACTATAAATACCCAACGTTACAAAAGGAACAAATAAAATAACAAATACCTTTAAAACATAAACGCCCTTACGATACTTGTAAGGTTTCTGCATAAAACCCCTCTGTGTTTTAACGGAAATGGCAGTACTAGGTAATTCAAGATGTACTTTTTGTATGCGCTCTTTATCAATGAAGTTATGCTCAAAACCAGATTCAATTTCATGAATCTGACTTTTACCCTTATCCATAACCACAATTTGCTTATCTTTTTTTAATCCATAATCAAAATGCAGAAAAAAAAAGATAGCAATTGTTAAAAGAATGAGAAAAAGCGCAGCTAAAATTAATAATAGCATATTACTATAATATCACCATAATAATTAAAAAGCTATAATCTATTCTTTTTTACTCTCTCGTAATTCATGTAGAAACCTCTAAGCTTCATTAGAATTGCGGCATGTACTATTATAAACTGTTTGTAGATTACTATTGAGAATAAAAGAACAGCTATATTGATAACAATTTTCAAACTAATTTGGACAAAATAATCCGGCTATCACCATTTTTTAAAATACTTACTTTGTGTAAATATTCAACTGATTTTTCAGTATCCAATATCTTCTAATGCATTATATTTTTACAAAATTTTGTAATGACCCGCCCTAAAAATCACTAAAGAAACCCCATGAGAACAAAACCACTTTTGCATTATGATTGAGCAAAATTCATCACTAATTTTACTCATATATACAAAGCTATAATAAAGATTCCACTTGTAGATCCTTATTGTATACAAACACCACCCTAACATACAAAAAATAACTTTTTTGCCTCAATGCATTGTATGAAAATACTAATTTCCATTCCATTCGTTAATTGCCAATATATACCCCTAGAAAAAATATATTTACCGCCTTGGCAATAAAACTTTTGTATATAATCCACCCAATTTAGAACGTGATAAAGAAAGACTTCCCCCATATTCACTGACTATATCTGAAACAATTGCTAATCCTAATCCCGTTCCCGGTTTACTTTCATCAAGTCGCTGTCCTCTTTTAAAAGCTTTATCCATTTGTTCTTCTGTTAAACCAGGACCATCATCCTCGATAATGATATTAAAGAATGCTTCCCCTTCAACATCCTCTTCTAAACCACAGCAAATTAAAATTTTGGTGCGAGACCATTGAGCAGCATTTTCAATTAAATTACCGACAATTTCCTCTAAATCTTCCCTCTCACCAGAAAAAACAATATCACCAATATCCATGATAAATTGAATATGTTTATCAGGATTGAGCTTTTCCATGACCCGTACCAAACGATCAAGCACTTTGCGAACAGATGTGTGATAAATAATACTGTTGCACTGCGCTGCAATCCGAGAACGTTGTAGATAATGATTGATTTGAGCCTGCATTATTTTAGTTTGTTCACACAATAAAACAGCCTGTTTTCCACTCATTTTATCAGTCTCGTTCATGATAACCGATAAAGGTGTTTTCAACGAATGAGCAAGATTACCAACCTGCATCCGAAATCGTTCAATAATACGCTGATTATTATTAATAAGAGCATTCATTTCTTGCACCAATGGCATAACTTCGCTCAATAAATTCATATTGACATAATCAGCTTTGCCTTCACGAATATCATTCAATGTTTGTCTAATTCGTTTCAATGGTTGAAAACTAAAAAAAATAACAGCAATATTGATAAGGACACTGCCTATACCAAAGCCCCAAAGAAAAATTTGTAAAGTTCGCTTGAATTCTTTCACTTGCGCATGCGCTTCATCAATATTTCCAATGAGACGAAAGCGTGCAACCCTATTTTGATTATCTAAAACAATATCGCTTTCAATAACCTGTAGGTTCTTACCATCATCCCCTTTTATTCGATAAGAACGAAAGAATTGATTGTCAAAAGGTACATCAACATCGCTTGGTGAAAAAAATTTTTTAGTTCTTAATGATAGCGACATCAATCTTCCATGCAAATCAGGTGATACAGCAACTACTTCCCAATACCACCCTGATGTAGGATCTGAATAACGAATATCATCAAATCCAAGACCTCCTTTTAAATACCCCTCAGGTGTTACAGTTACAGTCGCAATAAGGCTATAAAGCTGAGCAGAAAGGATACGACATAGACTTTGTTCACTTGAACGTTGATAAAATAAAATACTGATTGCTGAAATAGACGAAACCGAAATAGTAACCCATAATGTAGACAAAATCATAACACGTAAGCTGAGAGAATTACCAACAAAATAAAAGAACTTCTTAAGCTGGCTATTGTTCTTCAAAGCTGTCATTTATCACCTAATGTTTTCACCCGATAACCCATTCCACGAATAGTCTCTATCAAATCTACCCCAAGCTTTTTTCGTAACCGCCCCACAAAAACTTCAATCGTATTTGAATCTTTATCAAAATCCTGATCATAAAGATGTTCGATAAGTTCTGTCCTTGAAATAATTTGATCACAATGGTGCATAAGATAAGAAAGAAGTCTAAACTCATGCGATGTCAATTTAACCAATTGACCATCGACAAAAACACGAGAAGTCTTAGTATCCAACAAAACACTCCCACAGGATAATGAATTTGTTGCATGGCCTGCAGCTCGACGAATTAATGCCCGTAACCGTGCTATTACCTCCTCTATATGAAATGGCTTAACAACATAATCATCCGCACCTGCATCAATGCCAAGTACTTTATCAGACCAGCGATCGCGTGCTGTTAGCATTAAAACAGGCATTAAAAACCCCTCTTGGCGCCATTTCTCAACAACACGAATCCCATCCATGCGTGGTAAACCAATATCAAGGATCACAGCATCATAAGGCTCTGTACTTCCTAAAAAATAAGCTTCCTCACCATCAAAAACACAATCAAAAACATATCCTGCATTTTTCAAAGCTTCTGCTAGTTGATAATTGAGATCTCGATCATCTTCAACAATTAGAATGCGCATCACTATACCTGCACAAAAAATTAATCAGCAGGAATAACAACTTCAACACGACGTGGTCTCTTACCATTATGAGCAGGCACTACAATTACAACCACGCACATATTCTCGCCATCTTGCACAATTGGCGTTGAGCGCGTCAACGTCCCGCCTTGATAGCTAGCAATTCTTTTACCCACCTCAGCACAATCGGCAGCTAAAACAGAATCCACACCAATGATATTTAAGCACATTATGAATAAGAAAATTTTTTCTATCATAAATAGCTTATAATCTACTTTACCTGAATAGAAAATGAACAATAGAATTTTTTATTTACGCAAAATCATAAAGTAGTACCTGACGTACAACAACAAATTAAAAATTCGGACTTATCCTAACTTATATGATACCTTAATTATCTCTACAACAGCATAACACACATTTGCTACTGCTCTATGCAATAGAACAAATTCTTATCAAGAAATTAAAGCCCTGATTAAATTTATTCACGCTTCTCTTTTTAAAGATCTATACTTATTATTGTTCATATTTATATTTTATTGTTAGCGTTTTATTGTGCACGAAACAATATATAAACGTAGCTTGAAAAGTAGAAAAACCCTATCAACTTGTTGATCTAGATTCAAATGGTCCTACTCACTAACATATTGATCCCTTTTCTTCTTAAAGGCTATTAAATTTAATCTTGAAAAGAGTTCTGCTTATTTAACGAGTCTAGAAGATAATACAATTTTGACCACTATCAATCTCCACACATAAAGATATTATTTTCTACAACTTTAACGCCTGAATAGTGCTCTACATTATACCCAATCTTATCATTGAGAACTCTATATAAATAATAAAAGTGATATTATTTAATTTTTGTGACTTAAAAACTGAATACAATTTGCATTGCTCTTATGTATTTTCTCCCTTCCCTACTTGTAAAAAATCTCTCTTCATCTGCAACTTTTTACAATGAACAAAAATCAATCATCCTTCAATTGCACAATAATTCTATTTCTATTAAGAGTAAATAGAAGCGTACTAGAATGATAATTTTCAATTTTGATCAACTCCAAATAGAAATCACATATAGCTTCTCGTTTTCATTTTTCGATAACCTAAAATCTTTGCCTCAAATCAAAAAGCTTTAATAATAATACTTATAGATACCCTATTTTGAACAATAAAATTATCTTATACAAATGCAAATCAATAAGCATTCTTATAACTACAAACAAAACTAAAATTGCCTCTTGCTTTACTTAAAATATGCTATGTTCAATAGCATTCTGAGCTCTATTTCTAATAGAACAAATAAGAGCAGATATCCAAAAATTCTAGATAAACGATATTTATATTACTTTTAAAAATTCTAGTCTCAATTTATTTCTATGGAATTCAAACTATAAGTTATAAAACCTAAATCAAAAATAAGAAATCTATAGAAAGATTTATTTTCAACTCAGCAAACCAACTTCACGCATTTTGAGTAAAACTCTACGATCAATTTTACCTGTTATGGGAAGATTAAACATTTTTTGAAACTGTTTTAAAGCACGCATAGTTTTTTCATCTTCTATGCCAGTGATTGTTACCTCTTGGTTCCCAAAAATACGTAAAGCCTCCTGTACCTGTATGATATCTGTAACAAGAGGCTTTAAAACAATTTTCTCTGAATGAGTTAAATCACTTGTTGCTATTGGATTATTTGTCATCTCTACTTCGCTACGCTTAACAAGCACAGAAACTTCATTTCTTGAACTTTTCGATACAAAATCTTTTTGCACTGGCAAAGCTCTATTAGCAGTTTGTTGTTTCCATAGCTCTATAGCGTGACGCATCTTGAGGTTATCTACACCGTCTAAAGGACCATCATACAATCCAAGTTTTGCTAATTCTTTTTGTATTTCCAACAAATCCTCTGGTAAAGTGCTCTGTAAAGAATTGAAAAATGAACTTTGATGCAAACTCTTTTCAGCAGGTACAGGAACAACAAAAGTATTTTCTTGAAATGTAGCGCGTTCTTTAAGTAAAATAAAATTCTGTATAACAGTCGGAACCGCCGTTAAGCTCATTTCAATAAAGCTATCCTGACGCGTTTTTATTTGTGAAAATAAAGTATTGAAAGCAAAAAATCCAAAACTAATACTGAAAAAGAAAAAGCCTATAACCAATAAAGCATTTATGCGCGTACGACGATAAAACCATTTTACTAACCAAAGCAGAAAACGGCAATTTATTAAGAAAAATGTTATAATAATACTACGCTTTTTTACGACTTTCGTTTTGCGCGTTTTTTGTTTTTTTGCCATTATTTTAATTTTTTATTTTTAACTGTAATTGCTTTCCATATAAAATCAAACTTATTATAATTTTCATCCAGAAAAGCACACCTACTGCCACCATTTTGTGCTTTTTAAAGCGAGACTAAATATGCTTGCTATACCAATATACAAATTTACAAACACAATAAGGCAAATCTTAATCCACCTTTCTCAACTTCACATGCCACAATATTTTTAGCAATGCGTAAAGAGACATCCAGCTTTTATAACATTTTTTATCCCAATCTTACTATTGCGTGTAAATACCCCCCCAAACAAAACTATCTTAACAACGTTGTATCTATAAATTACACCTTTCTTATGCTTATATGCTATAGTATTTGATAATCACATTGAGATATTATAATATCAAAAATCAATTTTATAGCATATATCTGCTTAGAAGACTTATTATGAACTTACATCCTTAACGTAACGATTTTATCAATACAATTTTCAAATATAGTATCATATATTAATATCAATCTTATTCATTAATATCCTGATCAATCTTATAAGATTCATTTCAGATTCTATTTACAACGCCTAAAAAGTAAAAATCTATTTAACCTGCTCACCGTAAATGTACGTTTATCTTTTCGGCTTTTCATTCTTCTTCAATATAAGTCATAAAATTAGTACCGCCTAAAACAACAACAAACAATCGAAAAAACAGTCAAAAAATACTGACATGAAAGACCGTTATCTAGATTTACATCACTCATTAAATAGAATAAAAATAAAATATATAATTTACCTTATGAATACGAATTACGTGTGTCCTTTTTACATTTACCCAAATCATCTAAAAAAATGTAATATCCAGCTTAAGATACATAGAATCCATTATAATACTTAAGGTTTGAAATTTTCTTTCATAATAAAACGTTAAAACAAATAGCTATATAATATTTTGAATAGCAATCATTACTCTAATTCAAAACTGTGATTATTTATCATGTTCTCTTTCGAACTGTATTTATTCTTATGTATTTACTAAAATAAGAGAATTTTTATAAAATAAATTGAACCTCTATTTTTTTATGAAAAGAAAATAAATAACGCCTGTATGATTATATCATATATTTTTGCAATAAAATTAATAATACGATTTTAGAAATGAATGCAAAATTTTATACAATCAGTGTTATATAAATCTTTCATCAAGGAAAATAACATAAATTTATTTTTATCATTTGTAACTACAGTATGTTGGTGCTCTATGATACGTTTTTTAATCAAATCGGCATTTTTTTTATTTGTCATTTTTATAGTTATTTCATTTTTTTCCGCAAAACCAAAGAATAATCACTCTCCCACCCTAGAAGACAATATAACAGTGAGCGATGCAATTATTGCTTTTAAAAATACAATTACTGATTTAGGAAAATTCTGTGAACGTAATGTAGAAGTCTGTAAAACTGGAAAATCTTTGTTTAATCCACTTGGTGAACGCGCACGTGATGGTGCAAAAATAGCCTATGAATACCTTGATAGTATATTTAGTAATAAAAGCACTATTCAATCTGAAAATACTACCTCAGAAAATGATGCTTTACCCCTCACAGAAAAACAGATCAAACAAGATTATATAGAATTACCTTAAAACAAAAACTCTTAACCTGTACCGTTTTTTGTATTTTACAAGAAAGAGATGCGTATCTGTCAACTAAATGTACTATACAATCACCAGAAACAAAACAAGGATTGAAGTTATGGCAGAAACGATTGATGATATCATAGAAAACTTTTCCTTTCTTGATAACTGGGAAGATCGTTATCGTTATATTATTGAACTGGGAAACGAATTACCGCCTTTTCCAGAAAGTGCAAGAAATGATGCTCACAAAGTTCCTGGTTGTGTTAGTAAAGTATGGCTTTTATTTTCACGTGACAACTCAGAAGATCCTACATTAACATTTCAAGGCGATTCCGATTCCCATATTGTTCGTGGACTAATTTATATTCTTTTCGCCTTCTATTCAGGTAAAAAAGCTTCTGAAATTCGTATAGCTGATACTGAAGGACTAGTTAAAACACTCGGCTTAAATGAACAGCTAACACCACAACGATCGAATGGTTTTAAATCCATGATTGAACGAATTCGTACCGAAAGCTATTGATAATCTCTAAAACTTTCACACTAACAACCATATAAACCGCTTCATAAAAACATATTTTCTAAAAAAATATCCTTAGACGTTAAATCTGAAGAGCACTTTTTTAAAAATATGATTACTTAGTTTTCTTTTTTTGGCGTTTGCGCCCAAGCCCCATTTCCTTAGCTAAAGTTGAACGAGCCTTTGCATAATTAGGCGCAACCATAGGATAAGAGCTATCCAATTGCCATTTTTCACGATAATCCTCAGGCGACATTTTATAATGTGTCATCAAATGACGCTTTAAAGATTTAAACTTCTTTCCATCTTCAAGACAAATAAGATAATCGGGAAAAATCGAACGTTTTGGATTAACAGCAGGCCTTTGCTTTTCAACTCCAGCTTCTGCTGATGCAGCATTCCCCACTTTCAAAAAAGCAGCGTGAACATCAGCAATTAGACCTGGCACTTCAGTCGGCCGAATTGAATTATTACTTACATAAGCAGCAACAATATCAGCAACTAACGTAATAACTAAATTGCTTTCAGTCTCTAGGACTGGGTGATGTTCCATCCTTGTTTCCTTTAATTTTTAGAATTGAGGCAATATTCGCATTTACACTCATGATATTGAAATTTTAATGCATATAAGTTTCATATTGTACAAAAATCTTTTTTGTCAATTCAATTATTTTATAAAATCATCTCAACACAGAAAAAACAAATAAACTCCTCTTTTTTGACATATTATATTATAAAAATTCAACATGTTCCTTTTATGAGGTAATTTTGTGTTATAAAATATCATCTATAAACATAAATATAGCATAAAATTAGTTATTTTTCATTGAATTTATAAAGATATTTAATACAAAATTATGATATATAGAATGAGTTTTTTATTAAACAATGATAGTTTTACAGTTTTGTATTCACCATACAAATCTCAATCCTGATATAAATAAATAACTTTTTCTGAATACAAAAAGTGCCTTAAATAATTTTCTAATTTCAATAAAAAAGAACACGGTGAACAAAATAAAAAATCAAAAACGTATAAAGCCAACTAAAAATAATGTGGTAATTAATACCTGAGAAACATAACGTCACATCTTAACACAATATCCAAAGAATTTTTCTATTCAGATTTTGGTATCCCTATTCTTAGTATATTTTTTGTATATCTAATAGAGATTTACTGCGCTGTGGAGAAGTCAAATTCAATTTTAATACTGACTATTTTAAAACCCATTAACAAAAATATCATTATCTTGATAGCAGATAATATCTATAACATACGACGAATAAAAATACGTTCATAAACTGTAAAAATTCACTTAACCATGTTTTACACGCAAATTAGAATTTACAAGTTCACGCTACTTGCGTGAATGATGTTACTCTAACATATGAACAAAACCATTAAGATCTTTTAAATAGGACTATGATGACTCATCTACCTAAACTTCCCCCAAAAGCACTGAAAATCATTTATAAAAAGATGTATCACGGTATTTACCGCAATGATCCTTACCATTGGCTGCGTGCATCTAATTGGCAAGATGTTTTAAAAAATCCTAGCTGCCTTGACGAAAATATTCGACGCCATCTTGAAGAAGAAAATGCTTATCAAACCTCTCAAATGGCTGATACAAAAACATTACAAAATCTCCTTTTTTCAGAAATGAAAAGCCGCATTCAAGAAAATGATAGTTCCGTTCCTATAAAACGTGGTCCTTTTGCCTATGGGTTATGCTATAAAACTGGTGGAGAACAGCCACACTATTTTCGTACACCAAGAAATGGAGGTAAAAAAAACATTTACCTTAATGGTGACGTTTTGGCTGAAGGCAAAGATTATTTTAATCTTGGCTCAGTCCATATATCTCCTGACCATACACATGTTGCGTGGACCTATGATGATAAGGGTTCTGAATTCTATACAGCTAAAATTCGCAGCTTTAAAACATTATCTGACTACACAGATACAATCATAAATACATCCGGACAACTCGTCTGGGACGCCAAATCTGAAGGCTTTTTCTATACTAAAATGGACAATAACCACCGCCCCTCAGAACTTTATTACCACCAATTAAACACTGACGCATCTCAAGATAAACTTATTTTTCATGAAGATAACCCCGGATTTTTCTTACATGTAAGCGGTTCTAAACTTAATGACGTTATCTATATTAATATTCATGACCATGAAACATCAGAAACCTGGCTTATCCCTGCTAAAGCACCCCTTACAGCACCCCAATGTGTACAAAAACGACAAAAGGGCATTGAATATTCACTTACAGAAGGAGGCGATGTTTTTTATATTCTTACCAATCAGGATAATGCAAAAGACTTTAAAATCATGGTCGCCCCATATTCATCTCCACAATCAGAAAACTGGTCTGAGCTTGTACCCCATCAACCCGGACGACTGATCCTATCTCACGATGCCTATCAAGATTTTCTTATTTGGTTTGAACAATTTGAAGGGCTTCCTTCTATACAACTCATGGAGCGCTCAACCAAACAAATTCATTCTATTGCCTTTACAGAAGAAGCATATTCTTTAGATCTACAAGGAGCTGCAGAATATAATAGCCAAACCATTCGTTTTGCTTATTCATCTATGACAACGCCTAATCAAATTTTTGATTATGAAGTAAAAAATCGTAAACGAGTGCTTTTAAAAATACAAAAAATCCCTTCTGGGCATAATAAAGACAACTATGTAACACGGCGTATTACAGCAATTGCAAATGATGGTGAAAAAATTCCTATTTCTCTTATTTACCATAAAACTACCGCACTTAATGGTAGTGCACCTTGTCTACTTTACGGTTATGGCGCTTATGGATTCTCTATTCCTGCAAGTTTTAATAGTAATGTACTTTCGTTAGTCAATAGAGGCTTTATCTATGCTATTGCTCATATTCGTGGTGGAAAAGAAAAAGGCACTGAGTGGTATGAAAAAGGAAAACATTTTTTAAAACACAACACATTTAATGATTTTATTGCTTGTGCACGTCATCTTGTAAATCATAAATTTACTGCTCATGACCGGCTAATCGCCCAAGGTGGCTCAGCAGGAGGAATGCTGATGGGAGCTATAGCAAATCTAGCTCCTCAAGATTTTGCCGGCATCGTCGCTAATGTCCCTTTTGTTGATGTTTTAACAACAATGCTAGATGCTTCATTGCCCTTAACGCCTCCAGAATGGTCTGAATGGGGTAACCCTCTTGAATCAAAAGAAGACTATAACCTTATCGCTTCTTATTCACCCTATGATAACATCAAACACCAAGAATATCCCCCTATTCTTGCCATTGCAGGATTAACAGACCCCCGTGTAACCTATTGGGAACCTGCGAAATGGGTAGCAAAACTGCGTGATCTTAAAACAGATGATAATACAATTTTATTGCGTATAAATATGGATTCAGGTCATGCAGGTGCGGCTGGACGTTTTTTAAAATTGGAAGAAACCGCATATATATACGCATATATCCTAAAAATAGTTGGAAAAATTATTGATAATTAAACACCTAGCTAATAAAGACCCCATAATTCAATAAATTATGAAGCCTTTATTCTTTATAGGATAAATAGCTCTATAAACTGCTTAAAATCCGCAATTTTCATACAGCTCCAAAACATAATCCCAATTAATTAAATGATCCACAAAAGCCTCAAGATATTTCGGGCGTGCATTACGGTAATCAATGTAATAAGAATGCTCCCACACATCAACACCTAAAATAGGTTGAGCATCATAAATCAGAGGGTTTTCGCCATTGGGTGTTTTCATAATCTCAAGCTTGCCATCTTTAATAGCTACCCACGCCCAACCAGAACCAAATTGAGTACTACCAGCTGCAATAAAATCTGTACGAAATTTCTCATAGCCACCAAGATCAGATTCAATAGCCTTTGTTAATTTTCCAGGTAGTTTCTGGCCACCACCATTTTTTTTCATCCAATTCCAAAAGTGGTGATGATTATAAGATTGAGCTGCATTATTAAACAAACCAGGATTTTTACCAAAACTTTCCTTAATAATATTTTCAAGGCTCTTATTTTCTAAACCTAAATCTTTTACCAAATTATTTGTATTGGTAAGGTAAGCGAAATGATGCTTATCACGATGGTATTCAAGCGTCTCACGTGACATATAAGGTAAAAGGGCGTCATAATCATAAGACAATTCAGCTAATTCAAAAGCCATTTTAAAAATCTCCTCGATTCTAATTATTAAGCTCTCTCTCAAAATCTATTTTGGCACTTACAGCACCCAAAAGCAAATGTTATTGAAGATTTGTTTACAATCAATTTAGCTTTAAAAGCCATTTTGATAAATCAACTAAAAACTAATGAGAAACTACATATTATAATGGCACCAATAAAAAATATGCCGGATCAATTTATAGAAAATTGTTCTCCTACTAAGTCATTAAAAAACAATCAAAAAAGTGCGAGATAACGAAAAATAAGATAATAGAATCAATAAGCACAAATTTCCTTATCTTTACAATAACCGATTTACTTCATTGATATTTGGCTGGGGTACCTGGATTCGAACCAGGGAGTGCCGGTACCAAAAACCGGTGCCTTACCGCTTGGCTATACCCCAAAAAAAGAAAACTATTATACTACGCTCGCGCCTTATACAGATTCTTGTAATTGTACGCAATATCTGAAAGCTAAAGCTTTCATTTTTCTTCTTATAAAAGCTTTCTAATCATTACAATAACATAGATTAATACACCACAAATATTAAAAGAACTCCACTCAAAAAATCTATACGTTTATTTTTTGATTAAATAGTTTTAGTTCATATTATAGCTATTATAGTTTTTTAGTATAAAATATTGTCATTTCACAGTGTAAAACTTGTAATACTTTTCCATCATTTATAAATACAAATACTTCAAAATACACTGATTCATAAATTTAACTATTATTGATTTTAATATTTAAAATCAAAATTTAGCATACTTTTCATACGATTGATAACATCTCAATTACACTATATTTATCACATAACAATAACAAAGAAACACTTAAAAATACAGTAAATTATATAAAGTTTTAGTGTATAAAAACAGTACTTTTTCTTTTAGTTAATCATATTATAGATAAATATTATCGCAATTGGGTTTAGAAAATTCAATAGAAGAGCACGTGCTATCATTAAATAAACTTCTCATACGTAACGATACTACTTACTCCCAACTATAAAATTGCTTTCCATAAATCATCCCTCCTTCTAAGATATTGAAATATGCTCAGAAAACTTCAATAATAAAAATTTCTAAAACAGATAGTATAAAAAATTTGGAACTTTATGTATTAGTTTGGATCCATCGTGGATGGGGGAAGCAAAACAAACAAAAACTAAATGAGCAGCATTAATGAAGTAACAGTAACTAATAAATATTACCCCCTTAGAGATTCTATCCCACTATGAGTACTATATAGTCACAAATTATAAAGCGCTTTTACAAAAAACTCTCTTCCAATTTCGTATCCTATGGAGAGATTTTATTCACATGACACAAGTAAATACTTATTTATAAGATCATATATACTCTACACAACGTTCATTTTGGTAGTTGTTGGCAATTTATAAGTGCATTTTTGTCTCTTTTTAATATATTCACCTGCTATTTTACAGGTAAAAAACATCACTATTAGCATTCAATAAAAACCTGTAATCTAATAATACCTTAATATTATGCATTATAAGACACGGTATGTATGCATAACATGCTATTGTACCTTAATCTTTTTCATAAAACACATCAAAAGCAATGCTGTCTTCTATATACATAACTCAAACAAGACACCTTAAGAAATTGTTTTCTACCTTTAGCAATGTATTAAAATATTATCCCAATATACCAAAACCATTAAAGTAAAGAATGATATCTTTAGATTCTTATACCTTTTGGGAAATTGCTGCTTGTGCCGCAGCTAAACGTGCAATTGGTACTCGAAAAGGTGAACATGAAACATAATCTAAGTTATTTGCCTCACACAAAGCAATAGAATCAGGGTCTCCTCCATGTTCACCACAAATACCTAATTTAATTTTTGCACGCTGAGAACGACCACGTTGCGCAGCAATAGCGATAAGCTCCCCTACTCCATCACGATCAATTGATACGAAAGGATCTTGTTCCAAAATTTTTTTCTGAAAATATGTTGCTAAAAAAGGAGCTGCATCATCACGTGAAATACCAAAAGTGGTTTGTGTCAGATCGTTTGTTCCAAACGAAAAAAATTCTGCAGTTTCAGCAATCTCATCTGCACGAAGAGCTGCTCTTGGTAGCTCAATCATAGTCCCAACTATATACTGGATATCCTTTCCCTTTTCTCTCATTACTGTACTAGCTACATCGTCAATACAGGTTTTCACAAAATCCAATTCAGATTTAAGTGCAACAAGCGGTATCATAATTTCAAGCATAACAGGAGATCCAGACTTTTGAGCAGCATCTGCCGCCGCTTCAAAAATTGCTCGTGCCTGCATTTCAGCAATTTCAGGGTAAGTAATGATCAAACGACATCCTCGTAACCCAAGCATAGGATTAAATTCATGTAGTTGCTGCGCCCGCTCGGAAATAATTTCAGCAGGAATTCCCATAGCCATTGCAACATCAAGAATTTCTGCATCCGTTTTTGGTAAAAACTCATGCAAAGGAGGATCCAAAAAACGGATAGTGACAGGTAAACCAGACATAATTTCAAACAATTCTGCAAAATCTGACCGTTGCATTGGCAAAAGCTTATCCAATGCTTTACGACGTCCATCTTGATCATTGCTTAAAATCATTTCACGCATAACAACAATACGTTCATCAACAAAAAACATATGCTCAGTACGACAAAGACCAATACCTTCAGCTCCAAAAGAACGCCCCATACGTGCATCAGATGGTGTTTCAGCATTAACACGGATTTTCATACGCCGTATTTTATCAGCCCATTCCATTAATTGAGCAAAGTCTCCACAAAGCTCGGGTTGCAACATTGCAACCTTTCCTTTAAGAATTTCTCCACTTGCACCATCAATTGTAATGACATCTCCTTTTTGAAAAGTCTCTCCCGAAACAATCATTGTGTTTGTGGTATAATCAATCCGTACACTACCTGCACCAGAAATACAGGGCTTTCCCATACCACGTGCTACAACAGCAGCGTGACTTGTCATGCCACCGCGTGTTGTTAAAATTCCTTCTGCAGCGTGCATACCATGAATGTCTTCTGGGCTTGTTTCCACACGCACCAAAATAACCTTACGGCCTTTTTTTGATGCTGCTTCTGCCTCTTCTGAAGTAAAAACAATTTCACCAGTTGCTGCACCTGGAGAAGCAGGTAAACCACGTGCTATAACAAAACGAGTCGCCTTGGGATCAAGAGTTGGATGTAAAAGTTGATCAAGAGATTTTGGTTCAATGCGCATCACCGCCTCTTCACAACTGATCAACCCCTCTTCAACCATTTCTACTGCCATTTTTAAGGCTGCACGTGCTGTTCGCTTCCCCGAGCGAGTTTGTAAAATCCATAATTTACCTTTTTCAATTGTAAATTCAAGATCTTGCATATCACGGTAATGCTTTTCAAGTTTCTGTGCAATTTGACAAAACCTTAAAAAAGCTTCCGGCATAATTTTTTCTAGTGATGGCTTATTCGAACCAGCAGCAATCCGTGCAACCTCAGTGATATTTTGTGGAGTACGAATACCTGCTACAACATCCTCACCTTGTGCATTGACTAAAAACTCACCGTAAAGCTCTTTTTCCCCTGTCGATGGATTGCGTGTAAAAGCAACACCTGTTGCAGAATCTTCACCCATATTACCAAACACCATGGCCTGCACATTAACTGCTGTCCCCCAGTTTTCAGGAATATTGTGCAAACGACGATAAGTGATTGCACGAGTAGTCATCCAACTTGAAAAAACCGCACCAATTGCACCCCACAGTTGCTTTTCAGGATCTTGCGGAAAAGGCTCACCTAACTTTTCTTCAACATATGCTTTGTAAGAAATAATAACGTTTTTCCAATCAGTGGCTGTCATTTCTGTATCGACATCATAACCGTTGAATACTTTTACCTCATCAAGAATCTCTTCAAAGCACGAATGATCCAAACCTAAAACAACATTGGAATACATTTGGATAAAACGGCGATAACTGTCATAAGCAAAGCGTTCATTACTAGTCTGCAAAGCGATTGCTTTCACTGTCTCATCATTCATACCAAGATTAAGAATTGTATCCATCATCCCTGGCATAGAAGCCCGAGCCCCAGAACGAACAGAAAGTAACAGCGGTGTGCTTTTACTACCAAACTCGCGGCCTGTTTGTTCACCAATGCGTTTGAGTGCCTGCTTGACAGCTCCTTGCAATTCCTCTGGATATGCTTTGTCATGCGTATAATAAAAGTTACAAACTTCTGTTGTAATAGTGAATCCGGGAGGTACAGGTAAGCCAAGCTTACTCATTTCTGCTAAATTAGCCCCTTTGCCGCCAAGGAGATTACGCTCATTTGTGCTTCCCTCTGCGTTACCATCACCAAAACTATAAACCCATTTTGTCACTGTACAAATTCTCCTATTATCAGCATTAAAGTATCATTCGACCTAAGCTAACTATCCAAAGGAATCATTCGATCCAAAATTCGCTTAACCAAACAAAACGTTGTTTCAGAGACGCACCAAAGTAATCCTTTATAGAAAAGAAGGAGAACAGCCATAATTACCAATTGTTTATTTTCTTAGTAGAATGTGTGTGTGTTCAAAGAAAACTATCAATAATTGAGAAAAAATCTTTCTCTGACATCAAACCTTCATACTTATTACCATTAATGAAAAAGGTAGGTGTTGCTGTAACACCAAATTCTTTTCCACGCTCAAAAGATGCATTCACTTCATCTAAAATAGACTGATTTTTTAGACAAGCTTCAAAGCTCTCATCTGTAAAACCAGCTAGTGAACTAATTTTCTTCAATGGTGTTAAAGAATCCTCTACCCAAACCCACTCACTCTGTTTTTGAAACAAAACCTCTATTAAAGGAAAATAGCGATCTTCTGGTGCACATCGCGCCAACATAAAGCCTGCCGTTGCTCGAGGATCAAAAGCAAACTCCCGAAAAATAAGTTTTACTTTACCCGTTTTTATATATTTTTTTCGAATTTTGGGAAACACATTATTATAAAAATCAGCACAATGACCACAGGTAACTGAAGCATATTCAACAATAGTCACTGGTGCATTAATATCACCTTCAACTCTATCCTTACCCCCCTCAAGAAGCTTAACCATATCAACAGTTGCAACTGGTTTAACTTTACTAGCTAAGGCTGTAGTCGCACTAATCTGCACAGTTATAGCCGAAACTAAAATCACCATGCAAAATAAAGAAAAACGATAATTTAGCATAAAAAAACTTTTCTGTTATTATTAGATATGTAGAAATTCAGTGCTTTTGTATATTAAAGATAATAGTAAAAATATACAAAAATGTTTTGATTTATTTATTATTTTTTTCTGCAAAAATGCAACATCCAAGTTCATAAAGCGATTGATAGAGATTTTCATCTTCAATACATTTAAGTATTTTCTTCACGCACTGTTTATTTTTTTCATTCACAGTTGGCTCTGCTCTTATCTGCTCAGTAAGAGTTGCTATTTGCTTTTGTTCTATCTTAATACGGTCAATAGCGACATATCCAAAAAAACCATTAATTCGCTGAATCAATTCTTCTGTTTCATGGATCAATTTTAACGCAGTAAATCCTTCACATGCTATGACAAGTGTCGCAGGTTTAAAAATTTCATCTTGATTTGCACGACGTTTCCAAATAATTTTGAGTGGTATTGTAGCTTCAGCAATATCGTAGCCTACAATCTGCGACCAGTGTTCTATAAGTGCCATATTAAGTCCCGTCCGTCTGCGTAAAATCGGATCAAGCATACTGGATACTGTCTTAGAAAGAGAATGAAAATGGTGCTTTTGAGGTGTCTTGCTCATTTCATATCAGATTATTACTAAATTATAACAATTTTTTCTTTGTATTTTATATCTTCCTATGATTGAAGACAATGATGCATGAAATTTCTTCGCGCCTTCTTTCTTGGTACGATCAAAATCATCGGCATTTGCCATGGCGTATTACCCCTAAAGAACAAATGGAAGGTATTCGCCCTGATCCTTATAAAGTTTGGCTATCTGAAATCATGCTTCAACAAACAACTGTTGAAACAGTTAAACCTTATTTTAAAAAATTTCTAAAGCTCTGGCCTAATCTCTCTTCTCTATCACAAGCATCACAAGATGATATTATGAAAGCATGGGCTGGTCTTGGCTATTATTCGCGGGCACGCAACCTTAAAAATTGTGCTCATCAACTCATTGAAAACTATAAAGGTGAATTTCCTCAGTCTGTAAAAACATTACGTACTTTACCCGGTATCGGAGATTATACTGCAGCAGCTATTGCTGCAATTGCTTTCGGACACCCCGTGGCTGTTGTTGATGGTAATGTTGAACGCATTATAACCCGTTTATTTGCTATTACTTCAATATTACCTAAAGCAAAATCTGAAATAAAAGAAAAAACTCAGAAAATTACTGATTTAAACCGTCCTGGTGACTTTGCACAAGCCATGATGGATTTAGGTGCAACAATTTGCACACCACGTAAACCATCTTGTTTACTCTGCCCTCTTCAAAATCTGTGCAAAGCAAAGAAAATGCATACAACAGAAGCATTTCCAGTTAAAGCCTCTAAAAAAGCACGACCCTTTAAAACTGGCGTTGCTTTTGTAGTACTCAATAAAAATAAGCAAATTTACTTAGAAAAACAACAGAGTAACAGGCTACTCAACGGAATGACCCAAATACCCAATCATATTGGAACAAATGGTGAAAATGAACTCCAAAATGCACCTTTCCATGCCAATTGGCAATTTAAAGGACAAGTTACACATATTTTTACTCATTTTTCTCTGAAACTTGACGTCTATTGTGTCGATAGTATTAGCGAAACGAAACTCAAAAACGGCTGGTGGTGTGACATCCATGATCTTTCCAAAGAGGCACTTCCTACCGTTATGAAAAAAGCTATTTCTGTAGCAATCCCCAACTCTTTTAAACTAAAATAGCTTTGCTTGCGTAAAAGCTTTAGTATTTAATTTAGTGCTAATTTATTGAGATTTGAAAGGCAAATAAATGTGATTTATTGCTCACATAATGCCAGTTTTTAACATTTGCGAACGGATTATCATTCTTAAATCATCAATTGATTTCAACTGACCATCTTCTTCATAATACCAAAATGTCCAGCCATTACAACTTTGTGAAGCTTGAGCTTTTCTTCCCATCATATGAATAGAACCAGCTTCACCGCCATACATAATAGTACCATCAGCTTTTACAGTAGCAGATACTCGTTTCTTCCGGTCATAAAGAATCATTCCAGGATATAACAAACCTGCCTCAAGTAAATTAGTAAATGCTACACGCGGTTCTGCTTTTTTATTTGCTAAAATTGTTAACTCCGATTCAGCTAGAGGCTTAACCATAGCAATTCTTTCATGCGCTGCATCAATGTAGCTCTGCTCGCGCTCAATACCTACAAAATTACGCCCTAAAAGTTTGGCAACAGCTCCTGTCGTTCCCGAACCAAAAAATGGATCAAGAATAATATCACCTGGCTTGCTAGAGGCCATAATAACACGTGCTAATAATGTTTGAGGCTTTTGTGTTGGATGTAATTTGCGCCCTATGTCATCTTTTAAACGCTCACTGCCTGTACAAAGAGGAAAAAGCCAATCTGAACGCATTTGTATATCTTCATTAGCAGCCTTTAATGCCTTATAATTAAATGTATATTTCTTATCTTTTTGATCACGCACAGCCCAAATAAGAGTTTCATGGGCATTTTGAAAACGGCGCCCACGAAAATTAGGCATAGGATTATTTTTGCGCCAAATAATATCATTGAGTAACCAAAAACCTAAATCTTGTAATGCCGTACCTACCCGGAAAATATTATGATAAGATCCTATAACCCAAAGCGTCCCATTGGGTTTTAATACGCGACGGCAAGCCAATAACCATGCACGTGTAAAAGCATCATAAGCAGCAAAATTTTCAAATTGATCCCAGGCATCATTAACCGCATCAACACGTGAATGATCCGGACGATATAATGTATTTTCTAACTGCAAATTATAAGGTGGATCCGCAAAAATCATATCAACCGAATGCTTAGGAAGCTTTTCCAGCATTGCAACACAATCACCCTTGAGGATTTTATTACACCAGTGTGTCTGTAAAGACGTACTAACCAGCTCTTTTTGAAACTGAACAACTGTCATAAAATATTCAACAATACGAACTGAGACTATTATAGTTAAAATGATTTACGGATTTGATATTACGCCTTATATTTACAAACATAGAGTAAAAGGATCGTTAAACTATTTTAAAACTAATTGCCTTTTTTCTTTAAAATTGGGTAAAATAATTTCATATCTATTAACTTTTATTTTTCTTTTCTTCAGCGCATAGTTTAGATATTTCTTACCTTATTAAATTAATAGGACATATCCTCAAATATACTTTTATAAAAAGGATCTCTTTATATCGTTTTATTACAAGCTCTTAAGCTATAAATAAGGAATATCTTATGCCTCAAATCGATCTCATTATTTTTGATTGTGATGGAGTTTTAGTAGATTCTGAATATCTAGCAGCAGAAATTGGTGCGCAATTACTATCAGAAGCGGGATATGAAATATCACCCGAAGAATTAAGTGAACGCTACACAGGACTTATTTTTCGTGATATTCTTCAAAAAGTTGAACAGGAAACAAAAAAACCAATTTCCGCTCGTCTTATAGATCAAATGTCAAACCTTTTTCGTGCACAAATAACAACTAAATTACGTGCCATTGATGGTATAAGAAAAGCAATAGAAACTATTAAACCTCGATACCCCTATTGTATCTGCTCTAATGCAATGAGTGCAGATATAAAACAGATGCTTACCGCCGTTAATCTTTATGATCTTTTTGAAAATAAAATATTTTCTGCACTCGAAGTTGGAACTCAAAAACCAAAACCTGCACCCGATATTTTTCTTTTTGCTGCACAAAAATTATGTGTACAACCACAAAATGTTATTGTCATAGAAGATTCTATTCATGGCGTACATGCAGCAAAAGCAGCGGGAATGCGCGTTGTTGGCTTTACGGGAGGATCGCACAGTTATCTTAGCCATTCCAATGTTCTTACAGATGCTGGAGCTGAAACAGTGATTACTAAACATGCACATTTACCAGAAGTTTTAGAAGCAATGACAATATGGCAAGATTTATAATACAAAGATATCTTCATGAAGAATTATCGTGCTTTTTTCTTCAGTTTTAAAGAATGAGATAAGATTATACAAATTACAATTAATAATAAAGTACAAATAGATACCTTAATCTATAAACTAGCATATTCTTTGATATTCAATATTTTATATTAGAACCCTGAATTTTTAGCGTAATTTTCTTGTTTCGCACAAAAATGAGCAAACGCGCTTCCACTCATTTGATAATTTAAATATTATTAACAAAGTAAAATATAAAATTGCCTATTTGCCAAAAATAAATGAAAGCGAAAATTTATGAAATATATCAGTACAAGAGGCAAGGCTCCTGCTTTAAACTTTACTGACACAATTATGATGGGTTTAGCTAGTGATGGTGGTCTTTATCTTCCAGAAAAATTCCCTCAATTTTCACCTGATACATTACGAGCGCTGCGTGGTCAATCTTATGCTACAATTGCTAAAACCATTCTTTGGCCTTTTGTAGATAATGAGATTGAGCGCATAACTTTTGAAAATATAATTACTGAATCTTATGCTATTTTTCGTCATCCAGCAATCTGTCCATTGCAGCAAACCGGCCCCAATGAATTTATCCTTGAACTTTTCCATGGTCCTACTTTGGCATTTAAAGATATCGCAATGCAATTTCTTGCTAGACTGATGGACTACATCCTGACTAAAAAATAAATGTGCAACAATTATTGGTGCTACATCAGGTGATACAGGTGGTACTGCAATCCAAGCCTTCGCTGGAAGAAAGAACTTAGACATTTTTATTTTATTTCCTAAAGGGTGCATATCATCAGTGCAGCAACAGCAAGTAACTACTAATCGCAGTACTAATGTTCACGCTATCGCTATTCAAGGCAATTTTGATGACTGTCAAGCACTCGTAAAGCAATGTTTAATGATCATAATTTCCGTCAAAAAACAGTGCTTTCAGGAATCAACTCGATAAACTGGGCGCGTATCATGGCGCAAATTGTTTACTATTTCTCATCTGTACTTTCCCTTGGAGCACCCGATAGATCTGTTTCATTTACCATTCCCACTGGAAACTTTGGTGATATTTTTGCAGGTTATATTGCTGCTCGTATGGGGCTACCCATTGCTCAATTGGTTATAGCAACAAATGATAACGATATTCTTCCACGCGCATTAACTAGTGGTATTTACGAAATATGTCCCACAATACATACCACATCTCCTTCGATGGACATGCAACTCTCTTCTAACTTTGAACGCTTATTATTCGAAAGTTGCAATCGTGATCCAGTATGGATTTGTAATGCAATGGAAAATTTGAACCAATTAGGCTGGTTTCACCTTGATAAAAAGCAACTTAAAAATATTTGTACTTTGTTTTCTGCTGGAAAAAGTAGTGTAACTGAAACAACACAAACAATTAACAGTGTTTATAAAGAAAGTGGTTATCTGGTTGATCCACACACAGCAGTTGCACTGAAAGTAGCCCGAGAAAAGAAGCAATCACCTATTCCAATGATCATCCTTGCTACTGCTCACCCTGCTAAATTTCCTGATACTATCCAAAGTGCTTGCGGTATTAATGCATTACAGCCATCTTGTCTAAATGATTTAATGCAGCGCGAAGAACACTTTACAAGTCTTGCTAATGATGAAAAAATAGTTAAAGATTATATCTCTTTAAAATCGCGTACATCGCATTAGATGTTAACTGCGTTTATCCAAATCAAAAAATATGTAATGTCCTTATAATTGGACATTTAGTTTGTTTAACGGAGTCATAAAGCATGGGTGTAGATATCAGCCGCCTCAGTAATGGTTTGACTATTGCCACGCATACAATGCAACACATTGACAGTGTCGCACTTGGAATATGGATTAAAGTTGGCTCACGTAACGAAACCTTTACACAACATGGCATTGCTCACCTTCTTGAACATATGGCTTTTAAAGGAACTGAAAACCGTACAGCTTTTAAAATTGCAGCTGATATTGAAGATGTTGGCGGGGAAATTAATGCTCATACCAGTATTGAAACAACTGCCTATTTTGCACGTGTGCTTAAAGATGATATCCCGTTGGCTATCGATATTCTATCTGATATTATGATATGCTCAAAGTTTGATGAAGACGAATTAGAGCGAGAAAAACAAGTGATTGTCCAGGAAATTGGCGCTACCTACGATGTTCCGGATGATATTGTTTTTGATCATTTTACTGAAACAGCCTTTCGCCATCAGTCTCTTGGTCGTTCTATTTTAGGAACACCAAAAACAGTTCAATCATTTACATCTGCTGACTTACATAGTTTCATGAATAAACACTATAGTGCAGATCGCATGATTGTAGTGGCTGCAGGAGCTGTAAATCATGAAAGCTTTTTGCGTGAAGTCGAAAGCCGTCTTAGTACTTTTCGCTCTCATTCAACGACCTCTTTTACCAATCTTGCTAATTATATCGGTGGTGACTTTCGCGAATATCGCGATTTAATGGATACACAAGTTGTTTTTGGTTTTGAAGGACGCCCATACCATGCACGTGATTTCTATACAGCTCAGATTCTTTCAATTATTCTTGGAGGAGGCATGTCATCACGCTTATTTCAAGAAGTTAGAGAAAAACGTGGATTATGTTACTCTATTTATTCTTTTCATTGGGGTTTTTCAGATACTGGGCTTTTTGGTATCCATGCTGCTACCGGACAAGAAGGGTTAGAAACACTTTTGCCTGTTATTCTTGATGAACTTTTTAAAGCGAGCAAAAACATTCACGAAAGCGAACTTCAACGAGCGCGGGCACAATATCGTGCCAATTTCACAATATCACAGGAAAACCCCTACAGCCAAGCGCATCTTATTGCCCGCCAAATGCTTCTTTATGATCGACCAATTCCAATATCTGAAATGATTGAACACTTAGAGTGTATTACCCCAAAAAGACTAACTGAACTTGCCACCCACCTTTTTACCAACTCAAAACCAACATTAGCAGCTATTGGCCCTGTTGGTCGTCTTATGAATTTTGATGATTTAACATCAACTCTTTTGTCTAATATAACCGCTCTTTCTGAACGTAAATAAATTAAACAGAGCTTTTCCATAAAACTTTAATTCATCACTTTTGTAATGAATAAAGTAATTATATAAATAGTTGATATTAACACCATATACACATTTTTGACTATAAAATTACCACAAGAGTTTCAATCAATTAAATAAGTTTGGAAAAGATGAATCAAAAAAGCGTGTAAAGCTACTCAACCAACACTTCATGTGATAGAAAATTAATAAGCAAAGGTATATTAGTGAAATATGAAAGCTCATAGCTTAACTTGTCTTTTTAAAATATAAACACCAATTTTAAGCTTCGTTTATAAACACAGATATCTGGTTTACCTTTGTATAAAACTATACTTTTTAAAAGAAAACGATAGCTATTTCTTATAAAAATAACTCTTAAAAGATGAATGTATTTTTCTGGAAATATAATCTAAAATTAAACAGTTTAAAATACTGAGAGTGAAACATTGTGAAAAGTTTGTATCAAATAATCAATATTATCATTGTTATAATCATTAGCTTTTTTGTTCAACTTACATCAGCGCACGCCATTGAGCCAATTAAAATTTTTCCTCAAGAGACAGCTATTGATCTATCAAAAGCAATCGAAATTCACCACACAAATAACCCCATCTTTCAAACAAGTACTGCACCAGGGCCAGATGGTATTATATGGCGTATCGAAGTACAAGCTAACAATGAAAATTTTTCTGGAAGTTGGGCAGTATTTGCCCTTGCAAACCCAACAGATGAACAAATTGACCGCCTTATTGTTGTGCCTCATTATCGTATAGCTAACTCAGGTCTTTTTTGGCCAGATCTTGGATCAACACGTATTCAATCTATCACTCCAAATGAAGGTTTTTCTCTTGACCGTCAAGCTAGTACAAATTCAGATATTTTCCGTATTACACTCAATCCTGGTACTATCATTACATTTGTTGCAGAACTTAACTCTACAAACCTGCCTAAAATCTATTTATGGAAACCTGAATCCTATAAAGATACAATCAATTCCTATACACTCTACCATGGCATCCTCCTTGGTATATCAGGCCTTTTAGCGCTTTTACTAACCGTTCTATTTGTTGTTCGTGGAACAGGCCTTTTTCCTGCAACAGCTGCTGTTGCTTGGGCAATTCTTTTTTATATTGGTATTGACTTCAATTTTTTGAATAAACTCTTTGCAATCACACCAACAATAGAGCCAATCTGGCGTGCTAGTACAGAAATTGCACTTGCAGCAACACTTTTCATTTTTCTTTTCACCTATCTATGCCTGAACCGTTGGCATTATCATTTCAGCTGCGGAGCAATCATATGGATTATAGCTCTTTGTGGCCTGGGAACATTTGCTATTTATGATCCAACCAAAGCAGCTGGTATTGCCCGTGTATCATTTGGTCTCACCACCATACTTGGTATTATCTTAATCAGTTATTTTTCAATCCGCCGCTACGATCGTGCAATCATGCTTATTCCAACATGGTTGCTTATCAGCTTCTGGTCTATTGGAGCTTTTGCCTGCATAGAAGGATATTTAGACAACGATATTATTCAACCAGCTCTAGCAGGAGGATTGGTGCTTATTGTTCTTCTTATCAGCTTTACCATTATGCAACAAACTTTTTCCCACGATGCTTTCTATGAAGGAATTTTTTCTGACCTTGAACAACAAGCACTTGCAGCAAAAGGAGCCGGGAATATCATCTGGGATTGGGATGTTGAGCGTGATCGTATTGTTGTTCATCCAGACATGACTCCCCTCTTTGGCACTGAAGCACACAAACTTAACGGTACCATGAATGACTGGATTTCAGCCTTACATCATGATGACCGTGAACACTTTCACGCTATGTTAGATATCATTCTTAAAAACAAAAAAGGGCGTATTGACCAAATTCTTCGACTTTCTTGCGGTGGTGGTCATTATCATTGGTTTTCGCTTCGCGCGAGTCCAGCTATTGTTAAAAAAGATGGAAAAGTTACCCGTGTGATTGGAACCATTATTAATATTACCAATCACAAAAAGGCCGAAGAACGTTTACTGCATAATGCAATTTACGACAATTTAACTGGTCTTCCTAACAAACAAATTTTTTTGGACAGATTACAGCATTATATTTCTCTTGCTAAAATAAATATAAAAATTAAACCAACTGTTTTGATGATTGATTTCGACAATTTCCGTCAAATTAATCACAAATTAGGTATAGCTGTTGGTGATACTGTACTCTTGATCATCGCACGACGCTTGAGCCGTCTTATTAATACTCAAGATACTTTAACACGTCTTTTTGCAGATCGTTTTGCAATCATTTTACTCAGCGAAACTGAACCACAAAAAATTGCAGCATTTGTGAATCATTTGCACAAAACAATTTCAGCACCTATTTCACTTGCAGAAAAAGAAATATCGCTTTCAATATCAATTGGACTGGTTACATGGAGTGAATGTAGATTAAATGCTAAAGATATTTTCCATGATAGTGAACTGGCAATGATCCAAGCAAAACAAATGGGTGGTAATGATATTGTACCTTTTCGCCCAAATTTTCGTACTTTAGGTCTTAAACATAACAACATCGAACATGATATTCATTCTGCCATAAAGCATAATGAAATAAAGATTCTCTACCATCCTATTTTTAATCTATCAGATGGACAAATTATAGGTTTTGAAGCGATCGTAGAATGGCATCACCCATATCACGGAAATTTAAATGTCACCGATTTTATTAAAATTGTAGAAAACGAACAGATCACTACGGATCTGGTACAATTTATCATTGATAATGCTATTGCTGATCTTATCAACATACAAAAAAAATGTACTCAACAACCTTTCTTCATTTCAATCAATTTACCAAGCGCAGAAATGATTCACCCTAATTTTATAAATCAATTGCGCTCTACTCTTCTTCGCAATCCACTTAATAAAGGGCACTTAATGATAGAGGTATCAGAATTGGTTTTGAGAAAAAATCCTGAACAATCAGCTTATTTTCTTGAACAGATTAAAGCATTAGGAATGAATCTGGCATTAGATCATTTTGGAACAGGCTATTCATCACTTGCTTATCTCGTTCGTTATCCATTTGACATGGTCAAATTAGACCGCTCATTTGTTTCTCTCGATTCACCTAAAAAAAAGCTTGTTCTTAAATCAATTATCAATATGGCTACTGATCTTAATTTACAGATTATTGCAGAAGGTGTTGAAGATGAAAAAGTGGCTCTCTTCTTACGTCAAGAAGGCTGCAAATATATTCAAAGTACAATTATCACTAAATCAATCACTGCCGAAGAATTAATTACTCTTATTCAAAATCAATTTTCTTATAAAAATAAACCAAGCTAATAGGCTTTTTTATAAAATCCAGAGAAAATAGCAAATATATTTATGCGTGACCTATTTCAGAAACGAGATAAGTTGGATTAATTCCCATGCGGATAAAACTTTCATCGTACGTATTACTTAAATCACTTTCAAAAATAAAACTAGACGACGCAGAACTGATCAACCACCCATTCGCAGAAACCTCTGTTTCAAGCTGCCCTGCTTTCCACCCAGCGTAACCTAATGCTATTAGCGCATGTTGAGGGCCTTGTTCACAACTGATTGCTTTTAATATATCAATAGTTGCAGTAAGATAAATCTTGTTTGTAACAGAAATGGTCGCTTCACAAGTGTAATCACCCGAATGAAGTACAAAACCACGCGAAGGATCAACAGGCCCACCATAGCGTACTGGAAACTTTTTTATTGATTCAGAAAGATAATTTTTTTTTGCTCGCTCGATCACTCCAAGCTGAAGTAAAAGCTCAGGAAAATCAATGCTGTGCAATTGATTGAGAATAATTCCCATAGCACCAGAATTAGAATGAGCACAAACATAAATAACAGAACGGACAAAGCGTTTGTCATTCATTCCGGGCATTGCTATAAGCAATTTTCCATTTAAAAATCCATCACGCTGCTTCATTAATTTGACATTTTCCATAATCTATATGTTAAACTTCAATTCAGGCAGTACAAGAAGAAAATAAAAACTAGATGAAAAAAATTCAAATATTTCTAAATTTACAAAGAATTTCAAATATCTTTTATAAAAAGTTTTTAATCACTTTTAGCTTAACATGCGTTCTTTTAAGCTCATCCAATTTCACCATTGCTGCACAAAAAGAGCAAGAATCACACCTTCTTGCAACGCCTTGGTATGAATCAAAAGGTGGCAGCGTGAGATTGGCGATCACCAAACCTTCCCCTTCTGGAATAAGAAATGGTTTTATTGAAGTTATGCTTAAGCCAAAATGGAAAACCTATTGGCGCAATCCAGGAAACTCTGGTATGGCACCATTTTTTAACTTTAACCAGCAGGTCTCTTATGAAATTTTTTATCCCATACCACAACTTTATGAAACAGAAAATGATTGGTCATTAGGCTATAAAAATAAAGTTGTATTACCATTTAGTGTTTCTGATTCAAGTGAAAATCTTAGTGGCTCTTTAACCCTTGGACTGTGTGATGAAATCTGTATTCCTTTTACTGTTGATTTTGATTTTTCCTCATCCACTCAGAAAAATACATATCTCTCTCCATCTTTATTAAAGCATGCCCAAGCTGCTCTTCCCCGTATAATGAATAATGAATTAAAAATAAGTGCTGAAAAAAATAAAAATACCTTATTTATAAAAATACAAAATAACAGCAAAATCAAAATCTTATCTCTCTTTTTAGATGGAGGAGATATGCAAATTGGACCAGCAAAAAAAGTAAGTGACCATGAAGAATATACACTCTTTAGCGCACCTATATATTTCATGCCAGACGAGCTAAACCAAACAATTTTTTATGCAATTTCTTCTCAAAATTATGCTTTGAGTGGAACATTCATAATAAATACGGAATCCAGTTCCAGTGTCATTCCATGATATATTAGAAAAGCTATCTCATAAAATTTATGTAGAAAAACGCCCATTTTTGCGATATTCAGCAATTGCTTTACGTGCAAGAGCATCTGCACGTTCATTGTCTGGGTGGCCAGCATGTCCTTTTATCCAGTGCCATCTAACATCATGCCGAGAGCAAGCATTATCAAGAGCCTGCCATAATTTCATATTTTTAACAGGATCATTCGATGCAGTGCGCCAGTTATTCTTCTTCCAACCTTTAAGCCACATAGATATTCCATTGCGCACGTAGACTGAGTCTGTATAAAGATCAATTGAACAAGATTCTTTAAGGGCATTCAACGCACAAATTGCTGCCATAAGTTCCATTTGATTATTAGTTGTATATTCTTTTCCACCATACAGTTCACGTTCACGACCATTCCAGCGTAAAATTGCCCCCCATCCCCCAGGTCCTGGATTTCCAGAGCAAGCACCATCTGTATAAATTTCAATGTCTTTTTTTCGATTGAACATAAAATTAAAAACCCAATTCAGCCAATGAATCCACACTACTAAAAAAACTAAGTTTATGCCAATATTCCAATGGATCCTTTTTAACAACAAAACTACTAGAAGGTGTATTAAACCAATCATAAAGGCGTGTCAGTAAAAAGCACAAAGCTGCACCACGCACCAATAAAAGAATCGCGCTTAATTCTAAAGGTATCAATGGCCTAATTTTTTGATAACTTTCTAATAATCCACGTGCTTTGACAAGATTATAAGAATAATCACTTTCAAAACACCAAGCATTCAAACAGATTGCTAAATCATAAGCAAAAAAATCATTACAAGCAAAATAGAAGTCTATAATACCAGAAAGACAATGGTCCAAAAAAACACATTATCATTAAATAAATCAGCGTGAATAATACCTGTTGGTAAATATAATGGCCAGTTTTTTCTAAAAATGCTAACTCTGTATCAATTTTCTGTCCAAACTTTTGTAATAAAGTATCTTTTTTTGTTTGGCAACTTGCCCACAATGGTCTCCAATCTACAATAGAAAGAGTATTTTTACGACTGGAGATAAAATCTTGTCCAGCCAAATGCAACTGTGCCAAACCAGTACCTACTTCACAACAATGATATACATTAAGCTTACGCACCCATGTCCCTTCCACAAAGGTAACAATAACAGTAGGGCGCCCAGCTAACTTACCAATTGTTACCCCATCATTTTGGAGAACTGGCTGAGGACAAGGAATTCCACGCTGATTTAAATGCTGCATAAGACTACAAAAAAAGGGTAAATCATTTTTTGAAACGCGTTTTTCATAAAGTGTTAAAATAAACCTCTCTTTTGTCGTATGAAGTATAAAATTTGAATTTTCGATACCTTCTGCTATCCCTTGGTAAAATAGAAGACAACCTATTGAATAACACGTTAAAAATTCTTCTAAATCGCTCTGATGTACATCAGTATGAACTGCCATTATTTTGCTTTCGTTTTAAGCACTAGTAATATTATAATTTCTATCTATTAGTATTTTTAGCATAACCATTAACAAAGGCCATATCTTGAGGGGTCAAGACAACATCACGCAACTCGCGATTGACCAAAAATATTTCTGTTTCTAATGCAGTTTCAGCCAATTCTATTTTGACATTATAATGCTTATGAAAAGCTGTAATAATTTCATCGACAATAATTTCAGGAGCAGATGCCCCAGCTGAAAGACTAACAACGGAAAGAGCACCTAGATTATCAAAATCAATTTCATCAGCACGCTGAACTAAAATAGATCGCTGTGCACCAAACCTTTTAGCAACCTCTACCAAACGCCGCGAATTAGATGAATTTGGTGCACCAACGATCAAAAATAAATCACTCCCTAATGCCGCTGCCTTAACAGCTTCTTGTCGATTGGTCGTAGCATAGCAAATTGATTCGGCAGCCGGTGCTTCTAACGCAGGAAAACGTTTCCGCAAAATATCCAAAATTTCAGCTGTATTTTCAACAGAAAGCGTTGTTTGTGTCACAAATCCCAATTTATTTGGATTTTCCGGTTGATAACGCCAAGCATCTTCTACTGTTTCAATTAATGTAACAGCTCCTTTTTCAAGCTGTCCCATTGTTCCTATCACCTCAGGATGGCCAGAATGACCGATTAATATGACATGACGACCATAACGTCGATGTCGTATTGCTTGCTTATGAACCTTAGAAACTAACGGACATGTTGCATCGATATAGAATAAATTATAACGATGTGCTTCTTCTAATACAGACTTTGGTACACCATGAGCAGAAAACACTACAGGTTGATTGCGATGTTCTTCCAGAATTTCATTAAGTTCTTCAATAAAAATGGCTCCACGCTGTTGTAATCCCTCAACCACATAGCGGTTATGCACAATTTCATGACGAACATACACTGGAGCACCATATTTTTTTAATGCAAGAACAACAATTTGAATAGCACGATCAACCCCAGCACAAAAACCGCGTGGACTACAAAGGCGCATTGTTAAAGGGGGGAGTAAGCACATAATTCATCCTTCATTTTTATGACTTTCTCCATTGTATCCAAACACATTGTTGTTATGCACTACACGAGAAATGTATAGAGAAAAACTAAAATATTATCTTCTCTATACAAAGGGTTGTACTTATAAGACGTTATTATTCTATTGACGCGAATTAATTTTTGTTTCTTGGCTTAAATCACATTAAAGGATAACAAAACACAAAATAAAATTTTCAATTAAAAGAATTCCAAATATAGCGGCTAAATAAAACAATGAAAAGAAAAACACTTTCTTTGCCATAGAAACTGTTTTATCACGTGTATCAGCTTTCCATAAACGATAAGAAAAATAAATAAAAGTAACACTTAAAATTGCTGAACAAATACCATAGGTAATACCTGCAAAACCTATAATATAAGGCCCAACGGCACATAACGCCATAATCATAGTGTAAACTAAAATTTGTTTCTTGGTTGAATATTCACCTCGTACATTGGGCATTATAGGAATACCCGCTGCATCGTAATCAATAGATGAAAATAAAGAAAGAGCCCAAAAATGTGGTGGAGTCCACATAAAAATAATCAAAAATAATAGGAAACTTTCAATACTTATTGCCCCTGTCACAGCCGCCCACCCAATCATTGGTGGAAAAGCTCCAGCTGCACCACCAATAACAATATTTTGTGGTGTTACACGTTTTAACCAAATCGTATAAATAACAACGTAAAAGAAAATTGTGAAAGCAAGAAAAATCGCTGAAAACCAATTAATAAAAACTCCCATAACCAAAACCGAAAGCACAGAAAGAGCCAAACCAAAAACAAATGCTTTCTTACGGCTAATTTTACCAGTAGGAATAGGGCGCTTTCGTGTACGTTTCATTATCGCATCAATATCAGCGTCATACCACATATTAAGTGCCCCCGCACCACCGCCACCCACAGCAATACATAAAATTGCTAACCCACCATAAAATGGATTTACAGTAACAGGTGACACCATTAGGCCAACCAGAGCTGTAAACACAACAAGTGACATAACTCGTGGTTTCAATAATGTAATATAATCATAAAGATTGGCTTTTGGTGGAATTGATTGACTATTTTTAGTTGACAATTCTTCTAAAGTACACATTCCACTAAAAAACCTTTTCCATCAGTATCATCCACAAAAAACACTATCTAATATATAGAAATGATCCATTAATATTATAGCATTTTGGAGACCATATAATATCTATCTTATTTATATATACTTCCAAAACAGATAGAAATACTTACAATAATTACAATCAATATTATCCCTTATATAAAAAGGAATTACAAAAATAAATAGACCTTACTAAATGCCTCAAAATAGCACTAGAATATTTTACTCCCGTAAAATATTATTCTTATTTTGTACCTCTGTTCCATTTATATGAAACATGCATAAATATGTTTAAAACAGAATTGGTTTTGTATTACACTTTTAAGACAAGGATTTACTTTTCATGAAAACCTATGCACAATAATATAATAACAATTTGGGTAGGACTTTCTATGATATTTTATCAATTTCTTAAAAAAAGCTTCTTTAGTGTTATTATTTATATATTTTGCGTTACTTTTACTAATTATGCTATTGCACAAGTATCCAGTGCACAAAATGTCCCTGCCCCACAAACCTATGGTGCATGGACAAAAGTTTGCTTACTACCACCAGGTACACCTAATATGCAATGTGAAATTATACAAGATGTGCGCACACAAGACCGTCGCGATATTACCTTTCGAGTCACATTTCATAAATTGCCTAAAAAACAAGAAACTTTAATGCGTGTTTTTGTTCCCATTCGTGTAGAATTACGTTCTGGTGTTGGTGTTAAAATCGATGATAAAAATATAGGGAAAATGGAATATCGGCGTTGTTTTGGTGATAATTGTGTTGCTGAAGCTCTCCTTAAAAAAGATGTGCTAAAACTCTTTTTAAATGGCAAAACAGCCACTTATTTTGTCTTTACAACCCCCGAGCAAGGAGTAGGTGGTCTCATTGACTTGCATGGCTTTAATGAAGCTTATGCAAACTTACCAGAATAACAAAAAATATTTCAAAATATTAAATGATCAGTGCATCCAATAACTCTTTGGGAAATCCTCTTAAATTTGGGAGTCTTTCTAAATAAAGAAAATGAACATTACCGATACCAATGAAAATAGGATAATCACTATGAAATCACTGATTGACCGTTTTGATATTGCTTCGTCCAAAGTACAGTCTTTTGTTCAAGAAGCTCTTCATAATGCTGATGATGGTGAACTTTATCTTGAATATACAGAAAGTGAGGTACTTTTATTTGATAATAACCAGCTTAAAAATGGGTCATTTCAGCAAGATATAGGATTTGGCTTACGCGTTGTTTCTGGAGAAGCTACAGGATACGCTCACTCCGGTGAATTATCAGCTGATGCACTCAAACGCGCCATTGAAGCCGCTAAAACTGTAACCTATAATAGTCATACAGGGTCTTATAGTACAGCCCCCTCACAACCAAAGCAAAGATTATACCAACCAAACAATCCTCTTGATGCTCCATCGTTTAAGGAAAAAAGTGCACTTTTACAAAAAATTGATGCATATTTACGTGAAAAAAATAACAAATTGCATCAAGTTACCGTCGCTCTTTCCGGTTCACTCCAACATGTTGAAATTTTACGTGGTGATGGATATTTCGTTCATGACATTCGTCCCCTCGTAAAACTTACTATATCTGTAGTAGTTTCTGATAATAATCGACGTGAAAATGGATTCTATGGATGCGGTGGAAGACAAACATTTAATCAATTTATTAGTGAAGAAAATTGGAAAATGGCTGCCGATGAAGCTTTACGTATGGCTTTAGTCAACTTAGAGGCAGAAGCAGCACCAGCAGGAACATTTGATGTTGTTTTAGCTAATGGATGGCCTGGTGTTATGCTACATGAAGCTGTTGGACACGGTTTGGAAGGTGATTTCAATCGCAAAAAAACATCTGCTTTTTCTGGGCTTTTAGGGCAACAAGTTGCCGCACAAGGTGTGACTATTGTTGATGATGGCACAATTCCTCAATGCCGTGGATCACTTACCATCGATGATGAAGGAACACCATCAAGACATAACGTTTTGATTGAAAACGGCAAACTTGTAGGCTTCATGCAAGACAGGTTAAATGCTCGACTCATGGGTGTTAATCCAACTGGAAATGGGCGACGTGAGTCTTACGCACATACACCAATACCACGGATGACAAATACAATTATGCTAGGGGGAGATAAAACACCTCAAGAAATTCTATCTTCATTAAAAAGTGGTATTTACGCAGTTTCATTTGGTGGAGGACAAGTTGATATTACTTCTGGAAAATTTGTATTTGAATGTACCGAAGCTTATCGAGTAGAGAATGGCAAAATTTTAGCTCCAATCAAAGGCGCGACCCTCATTGGTAATGGACCAGATGCCATGAAACGCATCACAATGATTGGAAATGACAGCAAACTGGATAATGGTGTAGGTATGTGTGGAAAAGCAGGACAAAATGTTCCTGTTGGCGTCGGACAACCTCATTTACGAATCAATAATATGACGATCGGTGGGACAACGCTTTCATAACATCAATCAACTAAGCTTAATAAAAAATTTTTGATACATTTAAAATAACTTTTTCATTTTAGCTAAATTTCTTAGCGCATTTTTGTTTTGTGTTTGTTTAAAATTGCAACAATTTCAACATGAGGCGACCATAAAAATTGATCAATCGGTATAACCTTTTCTATTGTATAACCGCCTGCAACAAGAATAGATAAATCACGAGCAAATGTAACAGGATTGCACGAAACAGCTACTACACGTGGTATTGTCGTTTTTGCTAACTCATACACTTGTTCTTTTGCACCAGCGCACGGCGGATCAAAAACAACACTATCAAAACGCTCAAGTTCTTTTGCAGAAAGTGGACGACGAAATAAATCACGCTTTTCACAAGTAACTGTTTTTAAACCAGAAGCAAAACGTGCTGCACGCTCTAAATTTGCCAACGCTGTTCCATCATTCTCTACTGCATGAACATTCATTGTCTTAGCCATACGTAAAGCAAAAGTTCCCACCCCTGAAAATAAATCAACAGCACTTTTTGCTTTTTTAAAATGAGTTAAAATAATATGAGTTATGATATTCTCTGCCTCAGAAGTTGCCTGAAGAAAACCTCCAGAAGGAAGTTCAACACAGACATCACCAAAGTAAATTAATGGTTTTTCTTGCTCAACCAAAATTTCACCTTCAATAGATAGGCGCGTAATTCCACATACAAGAGCTGCGTGTATCATGTTTTGACGAATAAGCTTATCGCGTACGACGCAACCACTTAAAGCTACATCAAAACCATTATCAACAGATGTTACTGTTACATGAAATCGCTTAGCATGATTGCTTAAAAGAGCACATATCGCTCTAATATCACTTAATTTCGATATAATCTGTGACCGAGTAACCGGACATTCTTCAATAGCCACAATATCATGTGAAAAATGACGATTAAAACCAACAATATGACCTTGCTTTGTCATAGACGCCGTTAAAATGATTCGCCGGCGGCTATAATGTTTACACTCTACTAAAGGAGAAACAGCTACATTAAACCGATGCTTTTTAAGTGTATCAACAACCAATTGTCGTTTCCAAGAATGATATGCATCAACATACCAATGCTGAAGCATACACCCTCCACATTCTTTAAAATGTTTACAAATAGCATCAATGCGTTCTAATGATTTTTTTATTAATGCAATGGGTGTACCGTATTTTCCATGGAGAGCAGCTTTAATAACCTCTCCCGGTAAAGTAAAAGGTATATAAACCGAGCCACGCGGTGTTTTTGCCACACCATGACCATTAGCTCCAATATGATCAATTATAACGTTGTTACTCACTCTTGTTTTTCTCCGAATAATCAATATTATAAACGCTTATCACCGTTTATAATTGAGTGAAGAAAGAAAACTTTTTTATTTATCCCTTTTAAGATTCAGTTTATCAAAAAAAGTACTTCTAAAGTTTCTTGCAACTGATGAATTTTTTAATACCCCTCCCCTATCATCAATTTCAAATTGAGATTTTACTAGCAAAATATCTTGGCTCTCTTCTTGAGAGAAGCTAAAATAAAGAAGCAATACAAAGTTAAGAGAAGTGAATTGACATTTGATATAGTGAAATTAATTCCACAACTATTACTGCCTTTAATCTCTACAGTTAAACCTTTTCATAATATTATCCATGCTAGTACTAGATTAAACGTGCATTAAACTTATTATGATCAACATTAAAAGAAATAATTATAGACTCATCCTCATATTTTAAGAAAACTTGCTTAAAATTACTACGGACGCACCAATATTATAGTCATCAGTTGATTCACTATAATCAGAAATACACTCTAAATTCATTCACCAATTGTAATTCCAGCACATACAACATAACTCTGCATAGAATAACAAACTATAAGTTTCGTATTATTAGAACTCATCTTCTTAATTTTAAAAGTATTTTTCCGTCAATCCTAACCGTTTGTCACATAATTGCATTATATGTTCGTAAACACATTGTAAAAGTAACTAAGGTATCAATCTTTTTATAACTACCTTATTGTCACACTTGAATTTGCGGCACTATCCGCATTTCACGCCCCAAAGCATTAAAAACAGTATTAATAATACCCGCCGCATTAAGCCCAATACTTGAAAGCACTTTATTTGGTGAACCATGATCTAAATATTCATCAGGAAATTGTAATGTGCGAACCTTTAAACCGTGTTCTAGTAGACCCTCCTGTGCTAAAAACTGTAGTACATGCGCCCCAAATCCCCCTATTGCCCCTTCTTCAATTGTGAGTAACACTTCGTGCTCACGTACCAAACGACGTATTAAATCCTTATCCAAAGGCTTTGCAAAGCGCGCATCTGCAACAGTTGTTGATAACCCCTCTGTTGCTAACTCATCAGCTGCCACCAACACTTCAGATAACCGCGTTCCAAAACAAACCAAAGCTATTTTGCTGCCTTCACATAAAATTCGCCCTTTACCAATCTCCAGAACCTCACCTCGTTGTGGTAAATCTATGCCACTACTTTCACCACGCGGATAACGAAAAGAAATAGGTCCTTGATCGTAAGCTGCTGCTGTGCGCACCATATGCATAAGCTCAACTTCATCAGAAGGAGCCATCACAATAAACTCAGGAAGAGTCGCTAAAAAAACAATATCAAAACTCCCAGCATGTGTTGCGCCATCCGCGCCAACAAAACCAGCACGGTCAATTGCAAAACGCACAGGTAACTTTTGAATCGATACATCATGAATAATCTGATCATAAGCACGCTGTAAGAAGGTAGAATAAATTGCAACAAAAGGTTTATACCCTTCACAGGCGATACCTGCAGCAAAAGTTACAGCGTGTTGCTCAGCAATACCGACATCAAACATTCTTTCGGAAAATTTTTCAGCAAAAGAATCTAGGCCAGTTCCTGTTGGCATTGCAGCCGTTATAGCAACAATCTTATCATCATGGCTGGCTTCCTCTATTAAAGCTTTAGAAAACACTTTAGTATAAGGAAGAAATTTACTTTGTGTTTTAACCTGTTTACCCGTAACAACATCAAAACGATTAACACCGTGATATTTATCAGACGACACCTCAGCAGGTGCATACCCTTTCCCTTTATGTGTTACAACATGCACTAAAACAGGACCACTGGGATATTCACGAATATTTTTTAGAATAGGCAACAAATGATTCATATTATGGCCATCTACAGGCCCGACATAATAAAAGCCAAGTTCCTCAAATAAACTTCCCCCAACTAAAAAACCACGCGCAAACTCTTCCGAAAGCCGTGCTTTATCTGAAAAAAACTTCGGTAATTTCTTGCTTAATATCTTTACTTGTTCACGCAAACTACGATAAGAAGGACGAGAAACTAATCTTGCAAGATAAGCACTCATAGCACCTGTAGGAGGCGCAATAGACATATCGTTATCATTAAGGATAACAATTAAACGTGCATCCAAAGCACCAGCATTATTCATTGCCTCATAAGCCATACCAGCAGACATAGCGCCATCACCAATCACACAAATGATGTTACGTCTTTCTTCTGCTTTCAACATGCTCGCCACTGCCATTCCAAGGCCAGCTGAAATAGAAGTAGAAGAATGACCTGCTCCAAATGAGTCATACACACTTTCTGAACGTTTTGTGAAACCTGATAAGCCACCATCTTGGCGCAGAGTGCGAATTTTATCCCTACGACCAGTCAAAATTTTATGGGGATAAGTTTGATGACCAACATCCCAGATAATCTTATCGTCAGGCGTATTAAAAACATAGTGCAGCGCAATAGTGAGCTCAACAACACCAAGTCCTGCGCCAAGATGACCACCTGTTACAGAAACTACATCAATTGTTTCAGCTCGTAATTCATTAGCTAACTGTACTAAATCAGACTCAGGAAATGCCCGTAAATCTTTTGGAAAACAAATACGATCAAGTAATGGCGTTAATGACCGAGACAAAAAAAACTCCTTACATTACCAATAATAATTATATAGGCACACATTTTTTATTATTTTGTGTAGAATGTGATGTATTATTCATTGAAACACTTTACTTATTTAAGATTATCTACAGATTTTCTTCTTTTTCATTCATTTCATAAGTAATAAGATTGATAAGTTATTCTAATTAAATCAAGATTCTTGTTTTTACAGTCAATAACAATAAACGATTATTAAATATCATTCAGAATCAAGTGGCTCTAAACCTTCTGGATGACCAGTATCTGAAAGCCGAATTTTTTCAACTTTAGCTTCAGCTACTTTCAACAGTTTATCACAATAATTCTTAAGAGCTTCACCACGCTCATAAATATCAATTGATTGTTCTAAAGGAACATCTCCACGTTCCAAGTTTTCAACAATCACTTCAAGTTGCTTCAGTGCTTCCTCAAAACTTAACGCAGCAATATCTCCCTTTTTCATTCCTTTTTTCATATAACCCTCACAAAATATCTGTTCTAGATATGCGAATTCCAAAACCTTCCAAACCGACATAATGACGCTCTTTAGAAGAGTAAACAATAACAGAACTAATCCCTAAATGTTTCAAAATTTGCGCTCCTAGACCAATTTGATGCCATTCTTCTGCACGTTCAATTGCTTGTGCATGGTTTTCTACATCTACCATTGCCATTTTCTGATCACAAACAGCTAATTGAGAACCAACACCAACAGATCCTTCACGCAAATAAACAAATACACCACGCTTTTCTTTTTCTACCATGCGCCGCATGATAACTTCAACATCTGGTGATTGACCAAAAACATCCTTTAGAATGTTTTCACGATGCAGGCGTACCGGAATATCTTCCCCATCACGAATATCGCCAAAAACAATTGCCACATGCTGAACTGTTTCCCAAGGAAGTTGATAACTTTTGACTATAGCTGGACCTACAAATGTTTCAATATGCATTTCTCCAACATATTTTATGAGCGTCTCTTTACGCTGACGATAAGCAATAAGATCAGCAACAGTTATGATGTGCAACTGATTATCTTGTGCAAACTTTGTAACTTCATCTCCATGTTTAACACTACCATCATCATTGACTAATTCACCAATAACACCAACCGGTGGCAAACCAGCTAATTTACACAAATCAACAGCTGCCTCAGTATGGCCTGAGCGCATGAGAACACCACCTTCATGTGCAATTAAAGGGAAAATATGTCCCGGACGGACAAAATCGTTAGCACTTGCATTGGGATTAGCTAAATTACGAACAGCCAATGTACGATCATACGCTGAAATACCCGTTGTTATTCCATGTTTAAAATCCACGGTAACAGTAAATTTGGTACGATGCGCCGAATCATTATCCGATACCATAAGAGCAAGATTAAATCGTTGTGCTTCTTCTTTTGGCATTGGTGTACAAATAATACCCGACGTATGGCGAATGATAAATGCCATTTTTTCTTCTGTACAATGAACAGCAGCAACAATTAAATCACCTTCATTTTCACGGTCATCATCATCTGTAACTACAACAATTTCACCGCGTTCAAAAGCCTGAATAGCAGCAACAACTTTTTTCTGATTATAAGCCATCGTTTACCTTTCAACTACAACTGATCTGACCGCGGTGTCGTAAATAATGATCAGCAATAGCACAAGCAACCATCGCTTCACCAACAGGAACAGCACGAATTCCAACACATGGATCATGACGCCCCTTTGTAACCACATCTACATTGTTACCATTAACATCAATTGAACGGCAAGGGACCACAATTGATGAAGTGGGCTTAACAGCAAAACGTGCAATAATCGGCTGCCCATTTGATATTCCACCCAAAATACCCCCAGCATGATTAGATAGAAAAAGTGGTTTACCGTCACTTCCCATTCGCATTTCATCTGTATTTTGTTCACCAGTCAAGCGAGCTGCGGCAAAACCATCGCCAATTTCAACACCCTTAACCGCATTAATTGACATTAAAAATGATGCAATATCTTGATCAAGTTTTGCGTAAATAGGTGCCCCTAGGCCCACTGGAACATTTTCTGCAACAATCTCAACAATAGCACCAGTTGATGAACCGCTTTCTTGTAACTGAGTCATATAATCAGCAAAAATACGTGCTGCTTCTGCATCAGGTGTAAAAAAAGGATTGTTATCGACCTCTGACCAATCCCAACTGTCACGATTAATACTATAAGGGCCAATCGCCGTCACAGCTCCTCGCACAATTAAACCAGGAACAATTTTACGGGCAAGAGCACCTGCGGCGACACGCGCTGCCGTCTCTCGTGCTGAAGCACGACCACCACCACGATAATCACGAATGCCATACTTAATATCATAGGTGTAATCTGCATGACCTGGGCGATATTGATAAATAATTTCACCATAATCTTTAGAACATTGATCTATGTTTCGGATAAATAGTGAAATTGGTGTACCTGTTGTTACCAATGTCGTGCCGTCATCTTGAGTCACAACTCCTGAAAGCACTTCTATTTGATCTAACTCTTGACGTTGCGTTGTATATTTTGATTGCCCGGGTCTACGTTTATTAAGATATGCCTGAATTTCTGTAAGAGTGAAAGCAATTCCTGGAGGACAACCGTCAATAACACAACCAAGAGCAGGGCCATGACTTTCACCCCATGTTGTTACACGAAACAAATGACCAAATGTATTATGCGACATGGAGAAAGATCCATTTCTTCTTCAAATACACGCAACTATAGTGTGGATTGAACCGCGCAATACGATTTCATCCAAAGATGTCATTGACTGTCTGAACTTTAAATCAAATTGTCGCTAACATATAAAACTTTATGAACCAAGTCTTATTCTTTAACAACAGAAATATCAGGTGCATCAACAGCCTTCATACCGATAACATGGTACCCAGAATCAACATGATGAATCTCACCTGTAACAGAACGCGATAAATCTGAAAGAAAGTAAAGGGCAGAGTCACCGACTTCCTCTATTGTCACTGTACGGCGCAAAGGAGCATTATATTCGTTCCATTTTAGAATATAACGAAAATCACCAATACCAGAAGCAGCTAATGTTTTAATTGGCCCTGCAGACACAGCATTAACACGAATGTTTTTTGGCCCTAAATCAACAGCTAAATACTTCACACTAGCCTCAAGAGCAGCTTTAGCAACCCCCATTACATTATAATTAGGAACAACCTTTTCTGCACCATAATAAGTCAGAGTTAAAATTGAACCGCCATCTGGCATCAATTTTTCTGCACGCTGTGTAAGAGCCGTTAACGAATAAACAGAAATATTCATCGTCATCATAAAGTTTGATTCACTAATATCAACGTAACGACCACTTAATTCATCTTTATCGGAAAAACCAATAGCGTGAACTAAAAAATCAAGTTTGCCCCACTTTTTTTCTATTGCGTTAAAAACTGCATCAATAGATGCACTATTGGAAACATCACAATGACCGCAAACAAAACTGTTCAACTCTTGAGCCAAAGGCTCAACACGTCTCTTCATTGCTTCACCTTGATAGGTAAAAGCAAGCTCGGCTCCTGCTGCATTGGCTGCCTTTGCTATTCCCCAAGCGATAGAGCGATTATTTGCCAATCCTAAAATTAAGCCACGCTTTCCATACAATAAACCATTACTCTTCGTCATTAGCATCGCCTCATTGCTATTTGGCATCAACATTATCTGTATGCCTATGACACAGGTTATCTTTTTCTTCAAGCAATTGGTTTAAAATCAAACTTAAGTTATGCTTTTGTATAAGAAAAAAGATGTTAATTATTTTGCATTTGCAAAAATTGTTCTAATGCAGCATCTCCACCTTCTGGCAACATGATACGAACATGCACATAAAGGTCATCTCTTTCTCCATTTTTTAAACGAAGCCCCTTTCCTTTCAACCGTAAAACACGATCAGAACTCGACCATGGAGGGATTTTCAAAACCACACGTCCCTCCAAAGTGTCAACTTCTTCTTTAGCTCCTAAAACAGCATGCTTAAGAGAAACCGGCAGATCAAGATGAAGTGCGCGCCCTTCAACTCGCAAACGAGGATGTTTCTGAATACGAATAGTTACTAAAGCATCCCCTGCTTGCCCATACGCCACCTCTTCTCCCTGACCTTTTAAACGAATGGTTTGCCCATCTTCAACATAGTCTGGTAATTTAATTTTTAATTTTTTTCCAGTAGGAAAAGTTACTTCTACTTTGCTTGCACCTATCATCTGCTCTAATGTAATTGAAAGACTGGTGCGAACATGAGCTCCTTGTTGAGGTTGATTATATTGTGTTGAATTTGAAAAATTCCTTCCTCTTCCAAATAAATCACGAAAAATATCGCTTGTATCAAAACTTGCAGTACCTGATGATCCAAAATCAAACCCTCTTGTACCACCTGCAAAAGGATTTTGTCTGCTTCTAAAATTTTCTCCAGCGCCATAAGCTTGGTAAAGTGGTTTTCCTTCTGCATCAATTTCACCACGATCAAATTGTGCTTTTTTATCTTTATCACCTATAATTTCATAAGCTTGATTAATTTCAGAAAACCTTTCTTTAGCTTTTGCATCACCCATATTATGATCTGGATGATACTGCTTTGCTAATCTTCTGAATGCAGATTTAATCTCTTGCGGTTTTGCGGTACGTGCCACACCCAAAACCGTATAGGGATCACGCATATTACCCTCTTTCTAGCCTTCTCGTTTTTCAAATATCAACCAGTAATATCGTTAAATATTTTTTATTACTTCATCAAGCTATTCAATAAAATCATTTTTCTTATCTAATATGTTTATAAAAAACAAAATACCAGATAAAATGAATATTTTTAATGCAATATAGCTTATAGCACCCTATGTTAAAGATAAATATAATTGAAACACTGTAATAAAAATATATAAAGTCATTAACTTTTTAGAACAAAAGAATAACAACACTTTGTTTTTGATGGCAAAAATAAATCAAAGAATTTATCACTCACACTAACTAACAGTGGAGTATATCATGAATAATACAACACAAATGAATGACGATTTTATACAAATACAAAATCCTTTTGCAATTTTCGAAAATTGGCTTGAAGAAGCAAAAATAAGCGAAATAAATGATCCCAATGCTATGGCACTAGCAACAGTTGATGAAACAGGTTTACCCAATGTTCGTATGGTTCTTCTGAAAGATTTTAGTCCTAAAGGTTTTGTCTTCTATACCAATTATGAAAGCTGTAAAGGACGAGAAATTTTAGGATCAATGAAAGCATCCTTAGGCTTTCATTGGAAATCACTTCGCCGTCAAATCAGAATTAGAGGTATTGTTGAAAAAGTCAGTACTGAAGAAGCAGATGCATATTTTCAGTCGCGACCACGAAAAAGCCGAATCGGTGCATGGGCATCTAAACAATCTCAGCCATTAGAAAATCGCCTTACTCTCAAAAAAGCAGTTGCTAAATATGCTGCACGTTATGCCGTAGGGAATATTCCTCGCCCACCCTATTGGTCTGGTTTTTGCATTAAACCTCTCTTTATCGAATTTTGGTGTGATCGGCCGTTTCGTTTACATGATCGCTTACTCTTCACACGCGACTCTATTGAACAAGATAACTGGCAAAAACAAAGACTCTATCCTTAACCACTCAATCTTTATGAAACCTTTGCTTTTATAATAAATGCTTTCTGCTCTACTATTGTAGAATATATGACCTTATTTCTAAACTCGATTGTTCTTAAACTGCAGAATGTAATATCATCCAAATACCTCCACACACTAAACCAGCAAAAATAAAAAAACCAACAAACGAATTGGATTTGAAAAGTTTTAAGCATTGTGAACTATCATCTATATCAATGACTTTGATTTGAATAAACATATGGATGGCAGCAATAAAAATCCCCACAAAACTGAGAGCGGATACTTGCGCTAAATAAAATGCCAAGCTGACTAGCATTATAAAACCACTATATAAAATCACCAGTGCATATTTAGTGCTTTTCCCAAAGAGACGAGCTGTAGAATGCACACCAACAATAGCATCATCTTGCTTATCTTGATGAGCATAAATTGTATCATATCCAATCGTCCATAAGATTGATCCTGCATAAAGTGCGATTGGTGCCCAACTCAGACTTCCATACACAACCGCCCATCCCATTAATGCACCCCAATTAAACGCAACGCCTAAAAAAAATTGTGGCCAATTTGTTATACGTTTCATAAAAGGATAAATTGCAACCGCTACTAAGGACGAAATACCTAAAAAAAAGCTAAATGCATTAAACTGCAATAAAACACCTAAACCTATGAAACACTGCACTAATATAAAAATTTTTGCTTGAAACCGACTTATCTGACCTGCAGGCAATGGACGAGAACGTGTTCGTTCTACCTGAGAATCTATTTTGTGATCAACAAGGTCGTTCCAAGTGCAGCCTGCACCTCGCATGGCTATGGAACCTAAAAAGAAAAGAAAAAGATACCAAATCCAACACATTATAATTGACAAAAGAGGTAATTGGGGCATCTCATAGGAAAGCATAGCCATTGTTGTTGACCAGAAACAAGGCCACATTAATAATTTCCACCCAATAGGTCTATCCCAACGTGCCAATTGAGCATAAAACCACAAAGAACAAGGAAGTAAATAGTAAACCCATTGTTTAGGGGGTGCATCTATAACTCGTCCTTGATTTTTACAGGATTGAATATGTAAAATATTTTTACTTTTTTTCATCAAATGATCTCACCTTTGGTCTTGCGATAGAACCATTTCATTCTTATGAAAGAAAAACTGATTTAATTATCTTTTATGGTAGGAGCAAATCATGAACGTTCTTCTTATTGGATCAGGTGGACGAGAACATGCTTTAGCATGGAAAATAGCAGAATCACCGCTACTTACAAAGTTATATTGCGCTCCTGGAAATCCTGGAACAATAGAATTAGGTGAAAATATTGATTTAAACATCAATGATCACCCTCTTGTTATTAATTTCTGTAAAGCACATTCTATTGACCTCGTCATCGTTGGGCCAGAAGGACCATTAGTTGAAGGTATAACTGATTCTCTTAATACTGCTGGCATCTGTGTATTCGGCCCCACTCAAAAAGCAGCTCAATTAGAAGGCTCAAAAAGTTTCACAAAAGATTTGTGTTACAGAAATAACATTCCTACAAGCATCTATCAATGCTTTAACAATGCCTCACAAGCTAAATCCTACATCCGTCAACAAGGTGCCCCTATCGTTATTAAGGCTGATGGCTTGGCTGCTGGTAAAGGTGTTGTTGTGGCTATGACAATGCAAGAAGCCGTTGATGCCGTTGATGCCTGCTTTGAAGATACATTTGGCGATGCAAAAAAGAAAATTGTTGTCGAAGCATTTCTTGAAGGTGAGGAAGCGAGCTTCTTTTGTCTTTGTGATGGTAAAACAGCCATCCCTTTTGGATCAGCACAAGATCATAAACGTGTTGGTGATGGCGATACCGGAGCCAACACTGGCGGCATGGGAGCCTATTCACCAGCTCCAATTATGACTGAGGAAATGGTTAACCGTACTCTCAAAGAAATTGTTGAACCCGCTTTGCGTGATATGGCTGCAATGGGCGTCCCTTTTAAAGGTATTCTCTTTACCGGATTGATGATAACCCAAAAAGGGCCTGAATTAATTGAATTTAATGTACGATTCGGTGATCCTGAATGTCAAGTTTTAATGATGCGCTTAAAAGATGATATTTTACCACTTCTCTTTGCAGCAGCTCAAGGAAACCTTAAAAATAAACACATTCAATGGTCTGAAAAAACCGCTTTAACAGTTGTTATGGCTGCTAAAGGTTATCCAAATGCTCCTCAAAAAGGCAGCATTATCCGCAATGTCGACAAGGTAAACGCTCTTCCTGATGTAAAAGTTTTCCAGGCAAGCACAGCTTTATGTAATGGAGAATTAATCGCCAATGGTGGACGTATTTTAAATATAACAGCAATAGGAGAAACTGTTACACATGCACAAAAACGCGCCTATGAAGCGGTTGATTGTATTGATTGGCCACAAGGCTTTGTTCGCCGGGATATTGGGTGGCGTGCTATTGTACAAAAAAAATAGACCTTTTGAGCTCTTTTTTGAAGTGAGTTATTTCACACAGTAGAAAAATAAATTGATTTGTTTATATTATTCTTTATTCATAAAAACTTCAGATAAAAAGAGTAGATGCTCCAAATCTAAAAACTACAAATCTTGTGATCATCTTACCATCTTATTTGTTGGCAACCAATTTGCTAATCACTTTTCACGAAGTGATACGCTTTGTACACCATCAGAACAGAATAATATAATGCCCTAAAAACACAAATAGCTGTAGAAGGCGTATAACAATCGGAAAAAAGATTTTTTCCTAATCATACAGTTAAAGTTACTTTTTTACCACAATCAATGAAAAGTATAGAATGCCTTTGAAATAAACATGTCTACCCATGCAACATGAAAAATTAATCTATATCAATTTACTGTGAGACAATCCGATTGGTGATCATTAAACGTAAACCTAATGAATCACCACAACGGAGTAAAAAGCCCTTTTTACTAGAAGATGGTGATGTCATATAAAAAAATTGATGTAAAATAGAATAATCTTTGATAGTAATAATATTCTTATTTTCACAGATCATAAACATCGGTAGATTATAAATTTTTCCCCATAATCGCCAGTCTAAAAGAACATTATTCAAATCTCTAGAAACTAAAAGTGGAATACAAGCTTCTTCATTTGTATGAAACAATTCTAATGCGACAGCTTTTTTTCCTGTAAGAGTTTCTACTATACGCGCTGCAATTCCTTCGAAGTGATAAGCTGGAATCAAACGTGACAGATTGGAAGAATTATCAACTTTCAGAGAAACACTTCGTTCATTCAACGAACAAATCATGTGATTTCCCGTTTTTGGTACAAAATATGTTGCTGTTTGTGGCAAACGGCATGGATCTAATCGAAACTCAGACCTTACTTTTGCCCGATTAAAACATTGATTAGCCATATAGTTTTTCCCAATTTATTTCAATAACACATACTTTATGTAATACCTTTTTCTCATTGAATTATTAAACTTTAGGTAAAAAATTTTGTTTTCTTCTCGATTATCAAAATCTCAATAAGAATAGAAAAATATTTACCATCTTCAATTTATAACATTTTGCCAGGATTCATAATTTCTAAAGGGTCAAATATTTTTTAATCGCTTGCATAATTTCTAATGAAACGGATGATTTAAAAGTACGCAGTTCTCTCCGCTTAAGCTGCCCAATTCCGTGTTCGGCAGAAAAAGTACCTTGATAATGCATCACTAAACAATGGATCCGGTCATTCATTTGTGAATATAATTGCAAAAACGATACAGTATCAGCCCCTATGGGTTGTGTAATATTATAATGGAGGTTCCCATCACCCATATGACCAAAACACACCACCCGAGCACCTGGAGCAATCTCTTCAACAATAAGAGCAGCTTCAGCAATAAAATCAGGAATGGAGGCAATAGGTACCGCAATATCATGCTTAATAGACCCTCCTTCTAACTTTTGAGCTGGTGACATATTGTCACGCAATTGCCAAAAAAAATCTTGCTGCTTTAACGATTGTGCAACAACTGCATCCTCTATAATATTATCCTTTAAAGCTGTTTCTAAAATAACATTTAACACCGATAATGCTTCATTAGCACTACGTGAGGATGAAATATTAATCAAAACATACCATTCATGCTCACGCTCAAAAAGTGAATTAGCACGCATCATATAGTTTAAAGCCATTTGCAAGCTGAGTTTTCCCATAAGCTCAAAACCAGTTAAAAATTCCCCCCCATAACACTGAGCAAAGGATAAAAACTTAAGAGCATGAGCTGGACTGCGTAAACCCACAAAAGCAACCGCTTTTCCTTTAGGCTTTGGAAAAAGCTTTAAAACTGCTGCAGTAATAACCCCTAAAGTCCCCTCTGAACCAATAAAAAGGTCTTTCAAATTATAACCGCTATTGTCCTTCTTAACAAAACGCAGATCATCTAAAATACGCCCATCAGGCAAAACAACTTCCAAACCAAGACAAAGCTCACGCATATTACCATAAGCTAAAACAGCTGTCCCCCCAGCATTAGATGAAAGATTCCCCCCTATTTGACAGGAACCTTCTGAACCTAAAGAAAGAGGGAAAAAACGATCTACTTCATCTGCCTTTTTTGTAAGCTATGTAAAATAACACCGGCCTCCACAACAGCAAAATTACCCTCAGGATTAACTAATCGAATTTTGTTTAAACGTTCCATAGATAAAACAACACTACGCCCACTATCATCTGGCTGTTGAGCACCCACAAGACCAGTATTTCCTCCTTGAGGTACGATTGGTGTGCGTGTTTTGCTAGCCAAACGCATAATAGACGACACCTCATCTGTTGAAGATGGCCGTAAAAGCAATGGCGTTTTTCCGTGAAAAAGTCCACGATTTTCAAGCAAATATGGTGCAATCAAAGATTGATCTGTGATAGCATTCGTAGAACCAACAATTTTTCTAAAACACTCAATTAAATTCTGCTCCACCTTCATTTTCCTCTCGGTGCTGCAGCACGCATTAAACGATCATTAATAGCTACACCTAACCCGTAAAATGGGATAGACTCCACTGCAATACATTTCACCTTTAATGAATCCAACTGTTTCATATAGTCAAACAAATGAAATGCAGCTTCTTCCAATTGACCACTTTCGCTTAAATTTAAAATAGAGATCGCATTTTCAGCACCCACAATGCGATTAGGACCAAATGCTAAAAGTGCTTCGTCACTTTCCACCTTTTGTGCATTTAAACGTACCAAAGCATTAGGAGCATAATGTGATCTTAACGTACCAGGTGCTTCAATTGCAGTGCGTTGATCTAATTGTTTTAAAGACTGCCCTGCCACTTCTTCAATTTTTTCAGCAATTAGTCCCCCAGGACGCAACAGATAGATATTTTTATTACAAACCTTAATAATCGTTGATTCAAGTCCTACCCTAGAATCTCCGTCATCAATAATTAAAGGCACCGATGCCCCTAAAGATGCAAATACAGACGCAGCTGAAGTAGGACTAAGACCTCCCGATTGATTTGCACTAGGAGCTGCTAAAGGCCGACCAAAATGTTGAACAACTTCTGCAAAACCGCCAACAGGAAAACGAACAGCCAATGTATCAAGACCAGAGGTCGTTAAAGGATGAATATTATGATTAACCTTTAATGGTAAAACTAATGTCAAAGGCCCCGGCCAAAATGCTTCCATAAATCGACGTGAAAGCAAATCAATTTCCACATAATGTTCTGCCATAACAATGCTACTCACATGAACAATAAGAGGATTAAATTGCGGCCGCCTCTTTGTGGCAAAAATAGAAGCAACTGCTTTTCCATTAGTTGCATCACCAGCCAATCCATAAACAGTTTCTGTTGGTAAAGCCACTAATTGACCCTGCTTAAGAACCTCAACTGCTTCTTTTATTGAAGCACTATTTAAAGGTAGGATTGTCATGAAATGTCATCCTTATAATTTTCTTTCAGTGGTGCAAAACTATAACGATGCAATCCTAAAATGGGCCCACATTTAGCGATAGCCGTACGATGTGCTACTGTTGCATAACCCACATGTTTTTCTAAACCATAACCTTCATAAACCCGCCCAGCACATTCCATCATTCGATCACGTGTTACTTTGGCAACAATGGATGCTGCCGCAATTGAAACTGAACGCTGATCACCTTTGATCAAAGCAGTTGCTGGACATGGCAAAAGAGGTGGAATATCACGCCCATCAACTAACACATAATGAGCTGGAATGGAAAGTCCTACAACACAACGCCGCATTGCTTCTAAAGTCGCTTTTCTGATATCAGATTGATCAATCGCACGGGCGCAAATACTCGCAATTGAAATTGCCAACGCATTTTGCAAAATTTTACCATAAAGTTGATTACGCTGTTGAGTAGAAAATTTCTTTGAATCATTCAATCCTTCAGGAATGTGGTTTTTATCTAAAATAACTGCTGCTGTTACCACAGGTCCAGCTAAAGGTCCTCGCCCAACTTCATCAACACCCGCTATATAAAAGAAGCCTTGTTTGTGTAAGTCTAATTCGTGCGAAAAATCCGGTTGAAGTGGTACATTAAATACATTTGATAAATTGCGAACACGACAAAACATATATTCATATTTGCATTACCACCTATTTTCCGCAAGCCCCATAGAAAAATAGTTGACTCCAATATTTTTTATCTCTCAAACAACATGATAACAAAATCAAGTCTAGGGGAAATATTAGTTTTCCAATAAAATTATTATTTACACATTCTTACATGTTTTAATCAAACTTAGAAAATAAAAACGAAAATTCCATTGATTATCTCCCACTCTTGTACATAATGAAGTTATTACAATAGCAATCATCTCAATAAAAAACTTTGTGAAAAATATAATCAAAATTCCTTTATTTGTTTGTTTAAAAGAGGTATGAAAATTTCTCGCGTAAATACTTCCACCTTCTAAACAAAAAACTATTGTGATGATAATCTCAATTAAAGAGTAGTTCCACGTCTTTTACCTACACAACATATTATTGCTAACATCGCTTTTAAAAAATGCGTATCACTCGACTAGGAAAATTATCTTAAGCTACCCTTTTCAAATACCGTAAAGGAATTATTGTTCTTTTCCAAAATGTATTTGGATATGAATAAAAAATTTAATATTAAAGAGTAGCAACATAAATTAGTTAATTATAACTATAAACAACAACCCTTAATGTTCACATTGCTTATCAAAGCTTTCCTACAGTCATAATTGATTTAACAAACCAATTTGGATGTGCTGATTTAATAAAGAAAGCCGCTTTTTGAGCTGCTTGTTGATCTTTAAAAATGCCAAAGCAAGTTGCACCTGAACCAGACATGCGAGAAAAAAGAGCTCCACTTTCATCTAATGCATATAAAACCTCAGCCAATCGAGGTGCAATTTTTAATGCAGGAGCAAAAAGATCATTACGCGTTTCTTTTAAAGCTTCAACCAACGAAAAAACCGTCTTTAAAGCCGCTGGATCAATCTTTAAAGGAGAATGATCGCACTTTTCTAAAACCTGAAAAATAGTGGATGTTTCAATTTGTTGACCATGATTTACCAATACCATTGCAATAGAACAGGCTTCTTTTAGTCGCGTTATATCACCGCCAATTCCTTGAATAAAAAGCGGTTGCTGATATTCTAACGCAAAAAGACACATTGGTACATCAGCACCAAGTGCTAGACTAATTGCCGCTAATTCTTCACAAGAACAATCAAGATTCCATTGCCGGCGCAATATACTGAAAATCCCAGCAGCATCTCCCGATCCACCACCAATACCCGAAGCAACAGGCAACGTCTTAATAAGCTGAAAAAAGGCAGGTTTAGCATTTTTAGGGAACATCTTGCGCATCAAATTACGAGCGCGAATAACTAGATTATCTGAATCAGAAACAAGCCCATTAGCAAAAGGACCTCTTACAACAAAGTGATCTTTTGCAAAAGGTGTGTAGCTTAAACAATCACCACTGAGACTAAAATAGACCAAACTTTCTAACAAATGATAACCATCAGCGCGCTGCCCCACAACATGCAAAGCCAGATTCAACTTAATAGGTGTTGAAAGATGAAAACCCTCTTTAAGAGAAGCCTGCACATCTGATATCATTTAACGTAATATTCACCTGTATGAGGATCTTTCACAAGAGTTCCTTTTACATCTGTACGTGATTTAACTCTTGTATGGCAAGCACGTTGCAATACCCAGTGTAACTGGCGCTTAAATAAATAATAAATATAAAGAATCATCACACCAATGAAACTGAATAAAATAAGTCGGATCATTTTAAATCCCTTTTCTTCTCACAATAGTCTCTAAGCAAACTTGCTAATCAAATTAAGCATAGACTGAAATGGTGTCCCAACTACAAACCGTACCGTTGCCAAAGTGCCCGTTCTTCTGCTGCCATCCATGCACTATCAACTGCTGTATAAACCATATCAGCAGTAATCCCCGAAGGCATTTTAGGTCCCAAAAAACTTTTGGAAGGAGAAATTAACCGAAGCTTTGTATCATGACCGAACCGATCTTTAATAACAGAGCGTACATCACCCAATTGATCAACCAAGCCAAGCTCAACACCTTTTTTTCCACTCCAAAACATTCCTGTAAAAATATCTGAATCATCTGATAATTTCGATGCACGCCGTTCTTTGACCAAATCAATAAAAGTTTGGTGAACTTCAAGTTGCAAAGATTTCAAATGTTCAACGCCTATCTTCTTTTCTGGTTGAAACGGATCTAATACAACCTTATTTTTTCCTGCTGTATAAACACGCCGTTCCACACCAATTTTCTTCAAAAGCTCAGGAAAACCAAAAGAAGCTGAGACAACCCCAATAGAACCCACAACAGAAGAAGGATCAGCAAAAATTTCATCTCCAGCACAAGCAATCATATAACCACCTGATGCTGCTACATCTTCAATAAATACGAGAACCTGTTTATTTTTCTCATTTGCCAAATCCCGAATACGCTGAAAAATGAGACGCGATTGTACAGGTGAACCACCGGGAGAATTGATAATTAAAACAACAGCTGGTGCTTTTTTATCGGCAAAAGCTTTGTCTAAAAGGGGAGCACACCTACCCAATGAAAGCGTACGAGCCATAAATGAATTTGAATCCATAATTGCCCCATGAAGGCGTACTACAGGAATTTCAAGTTTATTGGAAAGAAAACGACGTGGAATAAGATTTTTAACACTATCAATCAAAACAAAATCTCCCTATAAGAAATCGAGAAAATATAACTCAAAAATAAATAAAAAGCTTAATCCGAATTTAAGAAATAAGCTAAACAACACAAGATATCATTAAAAAAGCTCCCATAAGCTTATACACCCATTATTGATTGCATCAACCTGTGGTGAAAAAGCATGACCTTCACCTTCATGCACAATTAATGCCGGCAATACAGATAAAGCTGCTCGACTCCCCCGTTTTGCATAAAATAGAATACGAGTTGCAGCCGTTTTAGCTCGAGAGTGAACAGGAATCATACATATATTACCAAAGCGGCCTTCCAAAGCATGCAATATATCATTAAGCGATTGAGGACGCGCGATCAACCCTAGATATCCACCTGGTTTAACAATTGCAGCTGCACTGCGTAACCAATTGTCAAACATTGCTTCAGGCATAACATGTGCCTCAAACTTTTGTTCATCAGGTGTTTTACGATCCACAGGATTATTAAAAGGTGGATTCATAATCGCAAAATCAAAAAAATTATCCATCAGACCTGCCTTTAAGCGTGCATTACCTTTTAAAGCAACATCTGCTTTTAATAAGCACACTCGGCCAGCTAGTTTCTTATTTTGTTTCAACGCAAGCGTTTTTTGAGCATAAGATATCATAAAAGCTGATCGCTCAACTAATGTAATATGAGTTTCAAAACAACGTGAAGCAACTGCTAATCCCGCTGCACCTGCGCCTGCACCTAAATCAACAACCTTTCCTTTAAAATTACCAGGAACTAGACCAGCTAACAACATAGCGTCCATACCAGAACGATGCCCCTGTAAACGTGGTTGAACTAAGTAAAACTTCCCACGATGAAATTCATCAATTGTTTCATCACTATGATTTGTCGTGCTATCCATCTGTAAGCCTAATATCTGTCCTTATATTGTCCTTCTTCTAATTGTGATTAGGCCACCTTAATTTCAAAATTATTGCCTTACCATAATAATTATATTCCCTAAGCGTAGAAAAAACACTCTATAAATATTTAAAAAACTTCTGTTTCAGGGCAGTATCAAAGCTTGAGTCAAAAGTAATCCCGCTTTATGCTACAAATAGAAAAAAAGCTTATCTATATCTATTGAAAATACTCCAGGAGTAAACAATTGGGTGCTATCATAAAACAAGACCATAAAAAAAATAACCAAGTTTCTTCCCAAACTCTCATCAATCTTACCAAAGATAATATGGAATGTGTAAATCAATTAATTATCTCTATGGTTCAAGCTGACGTCGAAATGATCCCTGAAATTTGTAATTATCTTATTTCATCAGGAGGAAAACGGTTGCGTCCAATGATTACACTAGCTGCAGCTGATATGTTTGGATATCAAGGTGATGGGCATATAAAACTTGCAACAGCAATTGAGTTCATGCATACAGCAACTTTATTACACGATGATGTAGTTGATGAAAGTAATCTCCGCCGTGGAAAATCTACCGCACGAATGATTTGGGGAAACAAAGCAAGTGTACTTGTTGGTGATTTTCTTTTAGGACAAGCTTTTAAAATGATCGTAGATGTTGGTTCTATGGAAGCACTCACTATTTTAGCAAACACTGCAGCAATTATCGCAGAAGGAGAAGTCATGCAGCTTGCCGCTGCTCAAAATATAGAAACCAATATTTCAGATTATCTTAAAATCATTAATGCAAAAACAGCTGCACTTTTTTCAGCTGCCGCTGAAGTTGGACCAATTATTGCTGGTTATGGACACGAAGAACGTTTAGCATTACGCGAATATGGCACATCATTAGGATTAGCTTTTCAATTGGTTGATGATGCACTTGATTATAGTGGCAATGCTAAACATCTAGGAAAAAATGTAGGCGATGATTTCCGAGAAGGCAAAATTACTATGCCTGTTATCCTCTCATATACACGCGGTAGTGCAATAGAAAAAGCATTTTGGAAACAAGCCCTTGAAAACAATAATAACAACGACGAATCCTTAGCGCACGCACAACATTTAATGGAAAAACATGATAGTCTAACCGATACAATAGAGCAGGCACGCATCTATGGAGCACGTGCAATTGACGCTCTTTCTCCAATGAAAGAAAGCCCTCAAAAAAATGCATTTATTGAAATTGTTGATTTTTGTATTGCACGTGTAAACTAATCATTTGTAAGAATAACAATATTTTCTACAAAGAAACCTAATATGTTTATAAATCGTATAATAAATTTATGATTTTTAAGAAGGATGAGCTCTATGCACCGTGCAATAAGGCCCTGCTTTTTTACTTTCGCTATAGCGGGAATCACGCTGATGTCCTCACCCGTTTATAGCAAAATCGATTCAGCTACTGATATAAGCTCATTTACAGGTGCTTATCTAGCGGGCCGAGTTGCAAATCATGAAAATGAAACTAATCTTGCTATCAATTATTTTAAACAAGCACTCACCTATAACCCCAATAACATTGATGTACAAAAAGAAATTTTTGAAGCGATGCTTTCAGTGGGTGCATTTAAAGAGGCTGTCAAACAAGCAAAAAAATTGAAAGCGCAAAATATTAACCACCCTTTTATTGCCCTGACATTGTCAATAGATAACCTCATCAAAAAAAATTATAAAGACATTAAACCTCTTCCAAAATTAAAAACATCTCCCTCAATCAATAGCCCAGCGTTTGACGTGATAAGCGCTTGGGCTACATTTGGATCAGGTAATCACTCTCAAGCAATAGCCGACCTTAAAAAGCTTTTAGGGCCTATTTGGTACAATCTTTTTATACATTACCATCTCGCTCTTATGAGTGATCTGGCAAAACGCCCCAAAAATGCAAAAAAATATTTTATGCAAGCATTAAATAATCAACAAGGTGCTATGATCTCTCCTGATACCTATGAACGTATTATTATAGCCTATGCTTCATTCCAATTACGCCAAAAAATGCGTACCCAAGCTATTCAAACCATTCAGAATGGCGAAAAAATGTTGTCAGGCCGAGAGATACTTAAAAATATCCGACAAAAAGTTGAAAAAGGTGCTAATTTAGAAAATCCCGTTAAAACACCTCAACAGGGAGCGGGTGAGATATTGTATGACTTTGGAACAACACTCAATCGAAGAAAATCAGAATATGTTGCACGTATCTTCGAACAACTATCTTTAGCCTTATATCCTCAAAATGACGCTACATTGTTCCAACTAGCAAACGTCTCCACTAAACTAAATGATCCTCATCAAGCAATTAAACTTTATCGTGCCTTATCACCCTACTCTCCTTATTATAGAGAGGGACAATTGCAGCTCGCATTAACACTTGCTAATAATAATCAACACACTGAAGCCATTAAGTTATTAACGTCATTAAAGAAAAAAAATCCCAATGATCGCACTATTTATATAGCACTGTCGGCTATTTATATGCAAAAAAATAATTTTGCTGAAGCTGTTAAAATTATGGATCATGCTATTATACAGACGGTAGATTTCCAAAAAGATGATTGGAAACTTTTTTATCAACGTGGCATTGCATTTGAACGTTTAAAACATTGGACAAAAGCCGAAACTGATTTACGAAAAGCACTTGAATTATTCCCTGATCAACCGCAAGTTCTTAATTATCTAGGTTATACACTTATTGACCGTAATCAAAAACTTGAAGAATCGTTATATATGCTTCAAAAAGCCTCAGCATTACAGCCAAAAAATGGTTATATTCTTGATTCTCTAGGATGGGCCCATTATAAACTAAAGCAATATAATCAAGCTGTTGAAATATTGGAAACTGCCGTCAAATTGCAACCTCAAGACCCAATATTGAATGATCATTTAGGCGATGTTTATTGGAAAGTCGGACGCAAACGTGAAGCAGTATTTCAATGGAATCACGCCATTGATGGACAGCCAGAAAATTTAGAGAAAATCAAAGAAAAGCTGAAATTTGGCTTGCAAGATACAACAACGCTTGACCATGCGAAGCAATAGACAGTAATAAAGATTAAATTTCTTTGATTTATCTACTAATCACATATTAAGAGTATCAAACGTGAACTTCCCCGAGTATCTTAATCCCACACGTTCTTTTCAAGGGCTTATTTTAACTTTGCAAAATTACTGGGCTCAATATGGATGTGCAATTCTGCAACCCTATGATATGGAAGTAGGTGCTGGAACTTTTCATCCAGCTACAACGCTGCGTTCATTAGGACCACGTCCTTGGAAAGTGGCTTATGTTCAACCTTCTCGGCGTCCAACAGATGGTCGATATGGCAAAAATCCAAATCGTTTACAGCACTATTATCAATTTCAAGTTCTTCTCAAACCATCTCCTCCAGATTTACAAGAGCTTTACATTAAATCTCTACAAGCTATTGGCCTTGATACAAAACTGCATGATATTCGTTTTGTCGAAGATGATTGGGAAAGTCCAACACTTGGAGCTTGGGGACTTGGATGGGAATGTTGGTGCGACGGAATGGAGATCTCTCAATTCACTTACTTTCAACAGATTTGTGGCATTGAGTGCATGCCAGTTTCAGGAGAAATTACTTATGGACTTGAACGCTTAGCAATGTACATCCAAGGAGTCGAAAATGTTTATGATCTTAATTTTAATGGTTTAGATGGTGCAAATAAAATAAGCTATAGGGATATTTTCTTACAAGCAGAACAGGAATATTCACATTATAATTTTGAATTTGCTGATACCAAATTGCTGCATAAACATTTTATTGATGCAGAACGTGAGTGTATCGCACTTCTTGAAGCTGGAAAACCAAACAAAGAAAATAGCTGTCATCAATGTGTTTTACCAGCTTATGATCAATGCATTAAAGCTAGTCATATTTTTAATCTCTTACAAGCACGTGGTGTTATTTCTGTAACCGAAAGACAAAATTATATTCTTCGCATTCGCGATCTAGCGCGCCGCTGTGGTGAAGCATTTCTATCAACTGAAGCTGGCCAAACTTATGCGAAAGGTGAAGTCTAATGTCTAATCTTCTTCTTGAGCTCTTTAGTGAAGAAATCCCTGCTCGCATGCAACGTAAAGCTGCTTTTGATCTTAAAAAATGTGTTACTGACCAACTTATTCATGCAGGATTAACTTATAAAGCTGCTTGTGAATATTGGACACCCCGTCGGTTAACGTTAGATATACGTGGTCTTTCTACAAGCTCACAAGATACCCATGAGGAACGCAGAGGCCCCAGTATAAAATCACCACAGCATATGATTGATGGTTTTTTGCGTGCCACTGGTCTCAATAATATTTCTGAAGCACATATTGTACATGATAGTAAAAAAGGTGATTTTTATGTCGCTAAAATCACCAAAAAAGGTCGAGCTGCAGAAGAAATTATTGCTGATATTTTGCCTGATATTATTCGTAACTTCCCATGGCCAAAATCTATGCGTTGGGGCCAAGATTCAGCCAAAACTGGAGCTCTGAAATGGATCCGATCTTTACAAAATATTCTTTGTGTTTTCGGACCAGAAATTGGCGAAACACACATCGTTCCATTTACAGTTGGCTCTCTTAAAAGTAATAATTTAACCTATGGTCATCGTTTCTTAAGTGATGGAAAGCCTATCCAAATACGCCGTTTTGATGACTATATCACTCTGCTTGAAGCTCATAAAGTTATTCTGGATACAGAAAGACGAAAAAATATTATTTTAGCAGATGCTCAAAATCTTTGTTTTGCTAATGGTTTAGAGCTTGTTGAAGATAGTGCTCTTTTAGAAGAAGTCGCAGGACTTGTTGAATGGCCTGTCGTCCTTATGGGCGAATTCGATAAGACCTTTCTTGATATTCCTCCAGAAATTATCCGTTTGACTATCCGAGCTAATCAAAAGTGCTTTGTAACTCGCAAACAGGGTGAAAAAATTAAACTATCTAATCATTTTATCCTCATCTCCAATGTTCTTGCAAATGATGGTTGTAAAGAAATTACCAAGGGCAATAGCAAAGTTGTACGCGCTCGTCTTTCCGATGCATTTTATTTTTGGCAAACAGATCAGCATGATTTACCGGATATCACACACTTGAAAGATTCTGCCGCAAAATTTGATCTTGATTTAAATAAACCTCTTGATCAGCGAATAGCACAACTAGATTATTTGAATGTGACCTTCCATGCCAAGTTAGGGACACAAGGTGCAAGGGTAGAAAGGATCGCTGCTTTAGCACAAAAAATTGCACCTTTAGTGCAAGCAAATCCTCTATTGGCAAAACGTGCAGCAATACTTGCAAAAGCTGATCTGCAAACAGGAATTGTCGCTGAATTTCCTGAATTACAAGGGCTGATAGGGCGAAAATACGCACTTCTCCAAGGAGAAGATCCCCATGTGGCTGAAGCAATCGAAGATCACTACAAACCTCTAGGACCAACAGATCGCATCCCGCGTGAACCTATCGCTATAGCTGTTGCATTAGCTGACAAAATTGACACACTTGTTGGTTTTTGGCTTATTAATGAAAAACCAACCAGTTCAAAAGATCCTTACGCATTAAGGCGAGCAGCACTAGGAATCATAAAGCTTGTGCTTTCACATGACTGGAAAATTAACCTTATGCCACTCTTCTATCAAGCTGTAGATCTTTTTTTACAACAAAAAATAAAATATATTTCCCCCAAAATAGAAGCTACACAACAACAAAATACTCTTTCAGAGACAAAAAAAGATATTTTATCAGATCTCTTGTCATTTTTACATGAACGCTTAAAAATTTATCTCAAAGATGAAGGAGCTCGTTATGATGCTATTGAGGCAGTTTTAACCAAAGATGCTGATGATTTTTTGTTAGTTGCACGTTGTATTGAATCACTCATTGTTTTTATCAACACAAATGATGGAAACGATTTTTTAGTTTCTGTAAAACGTGTCGTAAATATTCTTGAAAATCAATCCTCTAAAGATATTACAACAATAAACACACTTAACCCTGAACTTTTCATCGAAACAGAAGAAAAGCAATTATATCAAGCAATCATTGACGCAGAAAAAAAAGTTCATGATCATATAAATGCAACTAATTTATCACTTGCACTTAATGCCCTTGTACTACTTAAAAAACCTATTGATACATTTTTTGAAAAAGTATTAGTAAACGATAAAAATTCCGCTATTCGCGCTAATCGTCTTGCTCTTCTTGAACGTATCCGCTTAATTACACAAAATGTCATAGATTCCTCGAAGCTTACAATCTAAAATCTAACGTTTTTTCAATTTTAAAAATGATAAAAATAATTTTTGTTATTTGTTGAAAATGCTTTTTATATCGAATAGCTCAAAAAAGTAATAAATTATCTTTCAATGGTGCTTTAAATAATTTCAAAATAGTATTGAATATAAACTTTCTAATAAATTGGTAAAAAAGTTTAGAAAACATAAATCGAGATAGGTAAAATCAGGAATTTCTGATCAACCTCGAAAAATAAAAATCACATTCAACAGATAATTTTCTGATTAATAAAAGCATAAACTTTTGGAAGTTTATGCAAACCAATTTCTCCCAAAGCTTTGCTCTTAAAAGACCAGCGCTTTCAACTCTTCAAATAATATTAATTAAGGTACTCTTTCATTTTGGAAAGAGACTCTTTAGTGAGAGATTTTTCAATAAGATCTTTAGATTCCTTAAAATCTAATTCCTTATTAATAAGCGTACGTGAGCAAGAAATTGCTAAATCAATAGCAGATAGAGAAACAACTCGAATTGCATCTGCTTCTGCTTGAGCAATTTTTTGCTCTACCATTTTTTTACGATTTTTAACATATTCTTCTGTTTTTGCGCGAGCTTCAGCAACAATAACTGAAACTTCATTCTTAGCAGCAGCAATAATTTCTTGAGCATTTTTTTCTGCTTCTACACATTTGCGCTGACATTCAGCCAATATCTCCTGCGCTTCCTCACGAAGACGAAGAGCTTCATCAAGTTCGTCCGTGATACGCTTTGTTCGCATATCAAGACTACTTACTAACATAGTTGGAATTTTAAAATAAACTAAAAGCGCTAAAAAAAGAACCAATCCAATAAAAGCCCAAAATGTATCAGTCATCTTTATGATTCCTTATAACCCGTAGCTTTAATAGTCAAATTGACAACTTCTTCACTTACATCAATACCAAGCAATTTCTTAACAATTTCACGAGTTACTTCCTCTGCAATTAAACCAACATTTTGCATAGCTTTATCTCGAATTTCTACTATCTGATCTCCAGTAGTTGCTAGCTTTTTCTCTAATTTTTTTTCAATTTCTTTTCGTTCACGATCAGTCTTTTCTTTAATTTTATCTCTTGCATCTTGAACTATAATGCGCGCCTGCAAACGAGCCTCTGCTAGCTTTTTCTCATAAACTTTAATTACAGTATCCGCTTCCTGCTTCATACGCATAGCCTGATCTAAATCAGATGCAATTCGATCACGACGCGTTTCAATGACATTTCCGATACGGGGCACAATCACCCGAGCAATGAAGAAATAAAAAAAACCAAAAGAAATTGCCAACCAAAAAAGATGAGAACTAAAATGCACAAAATCAAAAGGCGGAAACACGCGATTTGCGTGCTCTACCGCATTCTCAATATGTTCTATGGGTATTTCAGCAGCTTGTACATAAGCACTGGAAATAAGCATCCTATTTTATCCTTCAAACAACCATCTTTTAGGCCCTTTATTTAGAACCCATGATAACTGAGTCACTTCCCTTCTAAAAAGCCGTAAAGACTATGTCTGCTCTCTGCACAAAAACAGACACACCTCTTTAAATATGATTAAACTGCAAAAAGAAGCAAAAGAGCAATAAGCAACGAAAAAATACCCAAAGCTTCCGTTACAGCAAAACCAAAGACTAAACGACCAAACTGACTATCTGCTGCTGATGGATTACGTAAAGCACCAGAAAGGTAACTACCAAAAATATTTCCCAGCCCCAACGCTGTTCCAGCCATACCAAAGCAGGCAAGACCAGCGCCAATATATTTTGCTGCAAGTGCTAATTCCATATTATTCTCCTTTGAAGTAAAATTGCATTATTTGACTGAAAGTTCATCATTTATTAGTGTCCTGGATGGATGGCATCACTAAGATACATACAAGTTAAAACCGTAAAAACATAAGCTTGTAGAAATGCTACTAAAAATTCAAGAGCAGTAATTGCTACAGTCATAATGAGAGGTAAAATAGAACCACCAATGCCTACAATCCCTACTCCAACCATTGAGACAATAAAACCAGAAAATACTTTAAGCGTAATATGACCCGCAAGCATATTAGCAAAAAGGCGAAGTGAAAGACTAATAGGACGAGACAAAAAAGAAATAAGCTCAATCATTGTGACTAAAGGCAAAATCATAACCGGCACACCACTAGGAACAAAAAGTTTTAAAAAACAAACCCCATGTTTATAAAAACCATAACCAATCACCGTCAAGATAACCAACATCGCCAATGAAAAAGTAATCATAATCTGAGAAGTAATAGTATAAAAATAAGGGAAAAGACCAATAAAATTAGCAACCAAAATGAAAATAAATAACGAAAACACCAAAGGGAAAAAACGCATTCCCTGCACGCCAGCTGATTCACGCAAAGTTGATGCTACAAATTCATACGCCATTTCAGAAATAGACTGCATACGCGTTGGAACCAATCTACGACTTGACGATGAAAGAAAAAGAAATACTGAAGATAAAACAACCGTAACGACTATAAAAAATGATACATTCGTAAACGATAAATCCATATTCCCTATAAAAATATTAATCAGCCGTGAAACTTCAAACTGATGAATAGGATCTGGAGCGTGCGCTGTCACTTTAACCTCATTTATTAAATTTATCGACCCTTTTATTTTGATGCGATACGCTATTTTTTCCTAATTGGCTAGGAGCAATATGCCCTAAAGACCGAAGAATATTTATTATACCAGAAGCAAATCCAAGAAAAAGAAAAAATATCAATCCCCATGGCAACAAACCTGTTAGTTTATCAAATCCCAACCCTAAAACAATACCTACAATAACACTTGCTAGAAATTCACTCGACAATTTAACGGCATGCCCTACCTTGTTTTGTGACTCTCTGTTCTCACTTTTAAAATCCTGTTTCTTTAATGCTTTCTTATTGATTAAAGCCAATCCCAAATTTTGACTACGCCATTCTAAATCCTCTAAATGAAAAGAATCTTTTTGCTTTTTCTCTTCAGCCTCCTTTTGTGGCACAACGGGTTTATCGCCCTTTGCCATAATTGGCTCCTTAATTAAAAGCAAAATCAAAATACATCTAAAGCTGCTTGCAACATATTGTTACTGAATTCATTCGTCAAGCTATCCAAAAGCGTCTATCACAAGGATTTTTATCAATAAATATATCATACGACCAACTCCTGGTTAACATTATGCACTCTATAATAAGTATACTAGTTTTATCAATTTTAACTATCAAATAATAAAAACTATCTTAGAACTAATAATTATTGCATTTGTAGTGCCATTTTTAAAAGCTACATTTTGTCTTTATTGTGCAGTTTTAGAAATCAATTGAACAATTGCACATTGGAATCTTTTTTAATTCGTATATATTTTAGACACCATACGTCAATACAAACTAATTAGCTCATATTTATAATATATAATAAAATTCTAAACACCCCTATACAACCGTTTTTTGCTCTTTAGTATTTTTTATGTACACTTCAAATAAATAGCTTCAATGTGACATTTGTTTTTTTATTTAAAAAGTTATTACAAGCCATAGCATTTCCGCCTACAAAATACTTATTTTCAGCGTAAAAAAAACGATTAATCTTTCCTGTCTTAGCTCTCCTTATTACACTGCTCAAAAATAAAGAAACAGCATTTCTAGAAGAGCATAACCAAGAATTAATGCATCAAATACAATCATAATTGATCAAAATACAAAAAGCTCAAACATTAATATCCTTGGAAAATATTAATCTTTCAAAGAATATAATTGTTATTATAACGATTAAACCTGACCTTAGAAAACACTGAGAAAAACTATTGTAATAGCTACAAAATTTTTGATTTTTAACCATTTAACGAAAATATATTTCATATCTCTGATTACAATAAACACAATACTATTGTTTATTTATTGTACACATTCATTTTTGTTTCAAAAACTTAACAAATCAAAGTGAAACTTCTTTAAAAGCGAATTATTAAATGCCTATTTTAAACCTTTAAAAAATCTAAAATGACTCAGAATATGAAAGAAATCGTTACTTTTTTCCATCATACAAAAGGATTATCAGATGTTCGCAGTAACAAACGGATGGGTACCCCTGGCATATCAAATGTATCACGCAACCCATTAGAAAGATAACGCAAATATGATTGAGACATTGCATCTGATCGTGAACAAGAAATCATAAACCCTGGGGGACGCGTCTTAATTTGTGTTATATATTTAATCTTAAGTCGACGCCCAGAAATTGCTGGAGGTGGATGGTGTGCAACTATAGTTTCAAGCCAGCGATTAAGTTTTCCTGTGGGAATACGACGATTCCACACACGATAAATCATCATGACATTTTCCATAAGTTTATCAATCCCTTTGCTATACTGGCCTGATAAAGGGACAACTCTCAAACCACGAACCTGAGGAAGAAGACGGGCACATTTTTCATGTAAATCAGCTAATACTTCTTGGCAATTTTCAATAAGATCCCACTTATTGAAAGCTATAATTGGAACTCGCCCCTCACGAATCACGAGATCAGCAATTTGTAAATCTTGCTTTTCAAAAGGCATAGTTGCATCAAAAACAATCACCACCACCTCCGAGAAACGGATTGCGCGTAAAGTGTCTGCAACAGAAAGTTTTTCTAACTTTTCTTGAACTTTTAATTTTCGACGCAACCCCGCAGTATCAAAGAGTTTAAAACAACGACCACGCCATTCCCAATCTACAGAAATAGAATCACGCGTAATACCAGCTTCAGGCCCTGTTAGTAAACGATCTTGCCCCAACATATTATTGATCAGTGTTGATTTCCCTGTATTGGGACGACCAGCAATCGCTATCCGAATAGGTTTGCTTTCATCGTAAATAAAGTCTCTTTCTTCCAAAACATTAAAATTATTATCCAAAGACACGGACTGTGCAAGAGAACATTCTTCTTCTCTTCTTTGCTCAAAAGCTTTATCTTTACCAACAGCATCTACAATTGCATCACGAAGATCTGAAAAGCCCAAACCATGTTCAGCAGATATTGCGCAAGGCTCACCTAAACCTAAAGACCATGCTTCATATCCCCCTTCTATTGCTATTTTTGACTCAGATTTATTGACAATAAGCACAATCGGTTTTCCTGACTTACGAACCAATGAAGCAAAACTGCAATCACTTGGTGTTATCCCACTCTTTGCATCAAGTACAAATAGGATAAGATCCGCTTCTTTAATAGCAGCCTTTGTCTGAAAAAACATACGACCTTCAAGTGTTTGATCACTTGCATCTTCTAAACCGGCTGTATCAATCACATTAAAACGTAAATCTTGAAGTTTTGCCTCATGAATACGCCGATCACGTGTCACACCTGGCTTATTATCAACCAAAGCTAAATTTTGCCCAACCAAACGATTAAATAATGTTGACTTCCCAACATTGGGCCGACCAACTATAGCAATGGTGAGGCTCATTAATTTACCCCTTATTTGCCTTTCTTTCAAACTGAATAAGCTCAAGCATAATTTTTGCTCGATCAGTTATTTTCAGTCCTAGAATGTTTTCTTCAGAAATTTTTTGAAAATAATAAATTGCATCATCTATCTTATTAGCTTTATAAGCAGCTAAACCTAAAACTTCTCTTGCAGACATGCGCATAGGATCGATATCATTTGCCATATCTTTGGCACGTTTTTTAACATCATCGAATGTGCCTATATCAACTAAAATATAAGCCGCTCGAATTTTTGCAACTCTTTGTAATATCTCTGGTGCATTCTTATCAGCCGCAACCGCATCAAAAACCTCTACTGACTTAACAGCATTGCCTTGCTGCATCAGCAAAGAAGCTTCACGTAAACGAGCAAGAAAAGGATACCCTCCAAAATCAGACGTTTTGACACTCTCCAATTGATTCATTGCTTCATCAAACTGAAGTGAATCCGACAAATTAAGACTTGTTATAAATGCATCACCAATCTTGCTAGCTTTATTCATTTGCCCATAATGATAAATTTGATAAATAGCTATTGCTAGTACAAAAATAATAGCTGAAACAATAATCAAGAAACTATAACGCCCCCAAAAAGCACGAACTTTTTCCTGATGAAGCTCTTCATTAACTTCACGAATAAAACTATCGTACGACATACACCCTACCCTGGAAAGAATTGAATTCCTACACTATTACGTATACATGAACAAAGATGGAGCTTTATCCATTAAAAATCTTAAATTTTGTCAGTTGATTGATTTAAAATTAACATATATCCTTATCAACTGTTTTTATAACTATGTTGAACTAAAATCTTTGCGATTATCTTTTGCTTGACATGAAATTTTTACGCACCTCACTCCTATTGAAAAGCGTAAAGTTACTTTCAATCATTTTAACCCCTGCTACACATTAACGTAAACTTATTGCTAACTCACAACAAAAGAGAAATATCTGGTCTATAATATCACCTACTAGATAACTACAAACATACTAATAACCAAATACCCCCAGATAATCATCTAACAATTGTTTTCGTAACTTGTAAATCCCATCTACTTGTATTTTATAAAATAACAAAAACAAGAAAAACAAATATTAAACTTGTTAAAACAATGCAAAAACAATATACTTATTTAAACAACATCACCTTAATATTTAACACGCATAGATTACATTCCAATCTTTCAGGTAGCTTGTTTAGCTGTATTAATACCTTATACTCTATGTGTACATTATAACTTTTAAAACCTTAAAATAACAACTATTACACTACATCTTTCATAGCTTCTATTAGAAAACTATTATTAAAAATTAACGTATAAAAATAGTTTTTTCATACATCAAGTGTCAATTACAATGGCCTCAAATCAGAGAAACAACTCTATAAAATGATGTAATCGTTAAATTTTCAACTAACAAACATCATCCTCATCTCTGCCAATATTACATAAAATGTTCATTAAAATCCTTATCAATATATATACCCAGCTTTTCATAACTAAGAATGTCTGAAGAAAAATAGACAAACATTGCTACAATACCAAGGAAATGCTTGCGCTTTATCATAGATCTCCCCATCCTAACAATATCTCTGCGTAAACATAACTTTTCCTCTTAATCTTCATTTCAGCAAAAAATCTATTTAAAGATTTTCCTAGCGTTCTATTGTAATGGCCAAACCCACATTAACATCGGAACCGCAACGATTGCTATCAACACTGCCAACGGAGCACCAAAACGTGCATAATCACTAAAACGATAACCACCAGGCCCCATTACTAACATAGTACATTGATGCCCAATAGGTGTAAGAAAATCACACCCAGCACCTATCGCAACAGCCATTAGAAAAGCCTCAGGTTTATAATGAAGAGAATGAGCAAAACTTGACGCGATTGGTGCTATAACCATCACTGTTGCTGCATTATTTAAAAATGGTGTTATCAGCATTGCTGTAATCAAGATAAGTGCTAATGCACCAAATGGTGGTAAAAATACAGCCATTTGGCTAAGCCAACCACCAATCAAATCCGTACACCCTGTTTTCTCCAATATTTCACTTACTGGAATAAGAGTTGCTAATAACACCAATATTTGCCCATCTAAAGCATGGTACAAATCCCGCATTGGAAGAATTCGAAAAACAACCATCGCAATAGCTGCAGAAAAAAAAGAAAATGCAACCGGAATAATTTGAAAAGCTGTCGTAATAATTGCTGCAAATAAAATAGCTAAAGACATAAGGCCATGCCGTAAATTACCAAACATGATATTGCGTTTTGCCAAAGGAAGACATTTCAATTCCCGTAACAAACTTGGAATAACCATATCTTGTCCCTGCAAAACAATTACATCCCCGAGACGGAAAACAACATCACCAAGTCTACCACGTATCCTTTCACATTGACGACTTAAAGCAAGTAAATTTACATCATAGCGATCAAACAACGAAAGTCTTTTAGCACTGATACCAATAAGAGGAGAATTATCTGTAATAACAGCCTCAACAACATCAAGCTGGCTACCTTTATCACTTATAGAAAGAGTACGGCCAGTAGCAAATTCTAAGCGAGCTGAATTAATTACAGTGTCTAGCCCTGTATGTGAACCTTCCAGCAGAACAGTATCATCCTTGGCAAAAACAAAATCTGGTAACGGCGAAATAGACACTTTATTTCTAATAACCTGAATAACCATAACTTCGCCGCCTGATGGTTTAATGAGATCAATAATAGTTTTTCCGACAATGGGAGAATTAACAGGAATACGCACTTCTGAAACATAATTACAAATATCAACAGCATCATCAAATGATGTGCTTGAATGCGTACGGATAGGTAAACGCCAAGAAAAAAACACCAAATAGCAGACTCCAACAGCAGAAATTGTTGCACCAACTGGTATAAAATCAAACATAGTGAAAGGAATTCCCTCTAAACGTTCTCGCATAGCTGAAACAACAATGTTGGGAGAAGTGCCTATTTGTGTCATGAGACCACCCAATAAAGAACCAAATGCCATTGGCATCAAAAACACAGATGGTGAAACACGAGAACGGCGAGCAAATTGGAAAGCAATCGGAAGCATAATGGCTAAAGCCCCAATGTTTTTAACAAACATTGATAAAAGAACTACAGAAATAACTAAAAAAGCTAATTGAAGTTTTACTGACTTTACATCAGGCCACATTCGTTGAATAATATATTCCACAATGCCAGAGCGTGACATAACTGTGCTGATGATAAACGCACTGCCTACGATAATAACAATATCACTACTAAAACCACTAAATGCTTCCTTCGGATTAACAAGACCGAGAGTGCAAGCAATTAACAATGTGCAAACAGCAACGATATCATAACGAAACCGACCCCACATAAAAACAGCCATCATGAGACCAATAATAGAAAAAGCCATTATTTGATCTTCTGTCATAACACTAACGACTCCCTGTTAGCTTATAATCACCAACATCATATATTCCCTTTAATCGTTCCTTTAATCAATGACATAAAAAAACGACATATTACTACTCCTTAAAAATGATTAAACATGATAAATAAGGTTATAATTAGTGCATAGTTCCTTATTCATGGTTATAGTTTTATGCAAAATATTAAAAAAACTGGTGACAGTTGATAAAAGCTTGTTGAAAAAAAATTTTTGATGATCTTACATCATAAGAAAATAGACAGATATTTAGTACACATTATATCTGAGCTTTTATTGTTACTTAAAGAAATTTATTTATACTCTCAGCATATAGTGACAAAACTGAAAGAAAAAATAATGATCAATTTTAATAGTTGGTATCGCAATAACTTAAAATATTGGTTGACGTATATTATTGGATTTGTTGCTATTTTAGCTATCATAGTTATCGGTGGTTTTTATATGGCAAAACCCCACCTTGATAGCTTTGTAAAAAAAGAAATAGCCCGTCGCTCTATCAACGCAGAAACATCCGAAGTCGGTATTCTAGGTACAATCAATTTAACTAACGTCACTGTACCAACTCCAGCTGATACATCACTTAAAATTGGTGCTATTTCAGGACGTCCCCCCATCGCTTTCATTCCTGGTGCTTTCACACTTTATAATATTGATTTAACGTATAAGAACTTTCGTCTACAAGTTCCCAAAATCTCTATTAATAATGTATCCTTGAAAAACAAAAATGCTACAATCACGCCTTCCTTTTTGCAATCATTTATGCGTATTAATATTTCATCAATTAATGCACCAGATATATTACTTTTCATAGAAGATGAGAACAAACCAACTGAAAGAATTAATATAAAAAATTTTCAGCTTTCTAATCTTAAAAATGGCCGTATTCATTCTGTTGGTATCAAAGATATAACTACTAATATAAGTCTTGCAAAGATAGCTGCAGATAGTACCAAACAGATATATTTAACCGCTAAGAGTAACCCAATAAAAGCCCATAATATTGATGTGGGTTATGCTTATTCTATTATTTCTGATAAAAACAACGTTAAGAATCAAAACAAAACCATTATTGGTCCTATTACATTGGGCAATGTTGTAGTTGATATTTTCGAAGGAGAAGAAAAAAGCGCTTCTTTCTCTTTTGGAAAATTTGAAACATCTGGCCTAAAAATACAACCTTTCGATCAGTCTCTAAAAAAACTTGTTCAAGATTACCTCAACGCAAAAAAGACAAACAATAAAACAGCACAAAATGCCATTCTCGTAAACGGCCTTTCAGCTATTACCTCAGTTGATGCTAAAATTGATAAAGTGGTTGTTGATATCCCACAGATAAAAACAACCCTTGAATCATTTCAATTAAAATCAGATCAATGGCAACAGGCTATACCAGAAAATCTTTTGCTCTCTCTTAATGGCCTTTCAATCTTACCTAAAAAAATGGAGAAAAAAGACTTAGATTTCCTTAAAAATACAGGCTTTGAATACCTTGATGTTTCAGGAAAACTTGATATTTCTTACAATGAAAAAGAGCGTATCCTTTCACTTAAAGTAATGTCTTTCAATATCCAAAACATTGGCTCTGGGAAAATCTCAGCTAAAATTACTGATGTTGATAAAGCATTCTTTTCTGGTCAAAAAGATGCACTTATTGCTGCTTCTCAAAATCTTGGCATCGCTGAAATTAACGTGTGTTATACAGATGCTGGTCTTATTGATAAAATCTTTTCTTATCTTGCACAAAGCCTGAACGATAATAAACATAATCTCAAACAAGAACTTTATGATAATTTTTATTTAATCGTGACTCAAAGTTCCAAAATATTGTTAAAAAATCATGATGAAGCTGAAAATATTTCGAAAGCCCTTGGTAATTTTGCTAGAAATCCACAAACATTAAAAATAAAAATAGCAGCAAAAGATAACAAAGGGCTTACAGCATCTGATCTTGAAGCCGCTTTGCAAAACAATCTCTCAGCTGTTTTTAATAAAATGAGTCTCACTGTTAAAAATGAAGTATCTCATAAAAAACATAATTGGTTTTAAAAGTGGTAGCTCTTTTTTAAAATTGGAGAATTATCATCCCCTTTTTTCCTTCATATAACACTATAAGCAATACACAGAATAGCTTATAAACAAAGCGTATATGAGTAAATTGATAGTTGGAGTTATTTTATGCCTGATTTATTCTCAAATCGCTTACCAAATCGAGCTTCTCTTGTCACAAATCGGGCACTTTCCGCAATTGAGCGTTTTCTCCATATCGAAACTGTAAGTGGTATTGCTCTTTTATTGGCAGCTACAACTGCACTCATACTTGCTAATTCTAAATATTCTTCTTCCTATGAAGCATTTTGGCATACACCTCTTGGTTTTAATTTTGGCCATTTTAACCTATCATGGGATTTACATTTTTGGATTAATGATGCTCTTATGACTGTGTTTTTTCTCGTAGCAGGAATGGAAATTCGGCGTGAAATTCACGAAGGTGCTCTTGCTAATTTAAAACAAGCAATTTTACCAATTGTAGCAGCAATAGGTGGAGTTTGCCTTCCTGCAATTATTTATCTCAACATTAACTTAAATGGGGGAGACACTTATGGTTGGGCTGTGCCTACAGCCACTGATATTGCTTTTGCACTAGGTATTCTCGCTCTTCTTGGGAAAGCAATTCCTTCTAATCTTCATATCATTCTTTTATCATTAGCAATTATTGATGATATTATTGCTGTTCTTATTATTGCTTTTTTCTACTCAACTAATTTAGATCCCAGTGGTTTAGCCATCGCAGCAGCAGGTATTGTTTTAGTTTTATTTTTTCAATGGATTGGATTTGCATCGGCATGGCTTTATATTTTGCCTGGTGCAATCATTTGGTGGGGATTAATGATAACAGGCGCTCATCCATCACTTGCCGGTGTAATTCTAGGCATGATGACCCCAGTTTTACCTACCCGTAATCTTGTAGCTCCGCTTACAATGCTAAGCAACGCAGTTGAAGCACTTCAAGAAAAAAACACAAATACAGATCTTCACCATATCTCAACTACATTAAAAAAAGTGCGTAAAGGACAACGCGATATAATCGCACCTGTAACACGGATTCAAAAAGCATTACATCCATGGGTAGCGTATGGCGTGATGCCAATTTTTGCTTTTGCAAATGCTGGCGTTAACTTTGCAAACTTTGACCTATCCTCCGACAAATCATCCTTGATTGTTCTCGGCATTATCATTGGTCTATGTATTGGTAAACCGCTTGGTATTATCGTAGCTAGCTATCTAGCAGTAAAATCAGGTCTATGCCGCCTTCCTCCTAATGTAGCGTGGAAAGGCATATTATTAATTGGATTTTTAGCAGGTATTGGTTTTACAATGTCAATCTTTGTTTCAATGCTTGCTTTTAAAGACGTTGCTCAACTTGATTCTGCAAAAATTGGTGTACTTTGTGGATCTGGGCTTTCTGCCCTTATTGGTCTTGGATATGGACTCTTTTATATCAAAAATAATAAAAAGCGTGTTATAAATTGTGATTAATCAAGCCATAGATCTTACTTTAAGTTAAACTTTTGAAAACAGTTTAAGCTTTAATTATATTCAATGAGTGACTGTACATAATTATTGTTTTGATTTCAGTCACTCATCATAAGCAACAAAAAGTGCAATTTTATACCTACAAGAAATTTTAAAAGCACGTACGATTTGTTGTATTTATATCAATACGGCTTGATTAAGCGTTATAAACCTCATAACACTCAATAATAGAGATCTCTTCTATATTTTTTTAGAACAAAATAAAGAAAAACTTTATTCTCATAACAGCTGATGTAAAAAATAAGAAGAAATCTTCGTAAGGCCCTTAGCTGCTTGTACATACAAATCTATTATAATTCCTTGGAAAAATATTTAAAATTAACAATACTTATCCAATCTCAAGACCATAAACAGCATGCAAGGTTCTTACTGCAAGTTCAGTATAAGCACTATCAATTAAAACAGAAATCTTAATCTCTGAAGTAGTAATTGCTTGGATATTGATGCCCTTTTCAGCTAAAGCCTTGAATGCCGTAGCTGCAACCCCTGCATGACTGCGCATACCAACACCAATAACAGAAATCTTTGCAAGATCACTTTCAGACTGAATAACATCAAATCCAATCTCTGCGCGATTTTTCTCAAGAAGTGCAACAGCTTTATCTACATCAGCTGATGGTACAGTAAAAGTCATATCAGTCTTCGAACCGTCTTCAGAAATATTCTGTACAATCATATCAACATTGATACGCTCTTCAGCCAAAGGACCAAAAATTGCTGCAGAAATACCCGGACGATCTGCCAGTCTACGTAATGAAATTTGTGCTTCATCTTTAGCAAAAGCAATACCAGTAACATTTTGTTGTTCCACAATCTCATCCTCATCACAAATAAGTGTTCCAGGGGGATTAACTAAACTGCACATGTCCACAGCATCGGGATCCTCAAAACTTGAGCGTACAAAAGTACGAACTTTATGGATCATAGCTAATTCAACAGACCTAACTTGCAAAACCTTTGCCCCAAGAGAAGCCATTTCAAGCATTTCTTCAAAAGCTACTTTTGGTAAACGACGTGCCTTAGGTTCAACTCGCGGATCAGTTGTATAAACGCCATCTACATCTGTATAAATATCACAACGATCAGCCTGTAAAGCCGCCGCCACTGCAACAGCACTTGTATCTGATCCACCGCGTCCCAAGGTGGAAATTCGATTATTTGGAGCTAATCCCTGAAAACCAGCAATAATCGCTACCTGCCCTTCTTGAAAACGCCGTATCAAAAAAGATCCATCAATATCTACAATCCGTGCGCCACCATGTACATTATCAGTATAAATAGGGATTTGCCACCCAAGCCATGAACGAGCATTCACTCCCATCGCTTGGAGTGTAATAGCCAACAAACCTGCCGTTACTTGTTCGCCAGAAGAAACAATCACATCATATTCACGAGCATCATGCATTGGTGAAGCTTCACGTGTCCATTGAATGAGCTCATTTGTTTTACCAGCCATTGCAGATACCACCACTGCAATTTCATTACCCGCATCTACTTCTCTTTTGACATGTCGAGCAACATTATGAATATATTCAATGTTTGCTACAGATGTGCCACCAAATTTCATGACAATACGTGCCATTTATAACACTCTTATATTTCTTATTTCAAATGAGACAGTTAGAATAAGGTCCTGTCGCCGTATCAAATTCCTTTTCGACATAACCAATATCTATAATTTTCGCAAGCCCAGCGTGATTATGTTAATTTACTCTTGACTTTAGAAGAATCTACCTGACTTGATAATATAAAATAACAGGAGAGTGATATGATAAATAAAGCTCATACTACGATTGATCAGAGTGAAATTGATCATTTTTCACAAATTGCTTCCGAATGGTGGAATCCCCAAGGTAAATTTCGCCCCCTCCACCAATTCAATCCAACACGCCTTGCTTATATTAAAGAAAAAATCTGTTTAGAATTTGATCGTAACCCTATGTCTCTTGAACCTTTTGAAGGTTTGAGAATTCTTGATATTGGCTGTGGAGGGGGGCTGTTATGTGAACCAATGGCACGCTTTGGAGCCACTATTATAGGAGCCGATGCTTCGCAAACCAATATCGAGGTAGCAAAAACCCACGCAATCCAAAGTGGTCTTTCAATCGATTATCGCGTCACTACTGCAGAAATGCTTGCAAATAAAGAAGAACAATTTGATGTGATCCTCAATATGGAAATTGTTGAACACGTTGCCGATGTTAATCTCTTCATATCGGCCACTGCCAAAATGCTAAAACCACAAGGACTTATGTTTGTTGCAACACTTAACCGTACATGGAAAGCTTGGGGGCTAGCCATTGTCGGTGCTGAATATATTCTACGTTGGCTCCCAAAAGGAACTCATGACTATAAAAAATTTCTAAAACCTCAAGAGCTTAAAAAGTTATTATCTCAAAATACTCTAACCGTTATTGATGAGATTGGCATTACTTATAATCCATTACATGATAGCTGGAATCGCTCAAAAGACATGGACGTTAACTACATGCTTCTTGCAAAACGGTTTGAATAAGCACACCATAACAGATAATTGTTAGGCACTTTTGAGTAAACAGTCAAGTTTGCCCTCAGCATCTAAAGCATAAAGATCATCACAACCTCCAACATGATAATCACCTATAAAAATTTGAGGAAATGTATTACGCCCATTCGCTCGTTGTACCATTTGTTGACGAAGGGAAGTTGATGCATCAATATCTGTATATTTGACGCCTTTTTTATCAAATAAAGCACGCGCTTTTGTGCAATAGGGACAACCGGGACGTGTATAAAGTGTTATCTCTTTCATAATATTTCTCCAATGTTTTTTTGATATAATCAATCTTTAATCACTTCTCAAGAATGAGACAAAACAGGAACGTCTTTCAATACACGCGAAAATGTCAGTACATCAACTTGTTGTGCACCTGCATGTTTTAATGTTGCAGCTGCTGCAGTAATTGTTACACCTGTTGTTAAAACATCATCAATCAGCAAAATGGAACGCCCTTTTAAATGCTTTTTAATTTTATGGGGTACCTTAAAAGCACTTTGCACATTGAGTTTTCGTTCCTTAGCAGATAAACTAACCTGTGGACGGGTATGCCGACAACGAACAAGCCAACCAGGCTTAAAAGGTTTTTTCCGTGCTACTGCAATATAACGAGCAAGTTCAGCAGATTGATTATAACGTCGCCAGAAAAAACGACGAGAATGCAATGGAATAGGAATAATAACATCACAATCATCAAGAAGCTCACGTCCTGCAAGTATCATCCAATCGGACATAAAACGTGCTAATTCTAGACGATCACTATATTTTAATTGGATTGTCAAAAGTCGCGCTAACCCCTTATGAACAACCACTGAACGAACACGTGAAAAAGGAGGAGAAGCTTGAATTGCTTCACCACTAAGAAAACCTTCTCCCATATCGTAAGCAAAAGGAATCCCCATAACAGGACAATAAGGTTTCGTAATAAATTGAAAATCTTTCCAACAATCAGAACATACCGTACTATAAGCAGAAACAATTTTTTTACATCCAGGGCAAGTCGGTGGATATAAAATTGTTATTAAATACTCAATGAATTTACCTAACATATCCCCCCATAAAAAAATCCCAAAAGCATGACCTTATTAGTTTATTTTTATAGCATAAGACAATTTTTTTACGTTTTAAAACCTATAAAATTTCATTTTTTCAAAAATACTCAGTTGTTATCAAGTTATTTCATCGTTCCTTTTTCATCACAAGCTTGATATAGCATTGCATAATAATAAACCTATTTAAAACTATATCTCCAAAACAGGAATTGCTAAGCGATATGTCTTATCCTTTTATTTTTGACCATATCCGCATTGAACAATTTCGTAAACGCGCTTTTAAAAAAGCAAAAGGTGGATGTGATTTTTTATTGTCCTATGTTGCTGAAGATCTCTATAAACGTCTAAGAACCGTTGACCGTCAATTCACATTAGCTCTAGACTTACATAGCCATACAGACCTTGCTGTACAAGCTTTAAAAAAATCTGGTAAAATTAGTTCTATAGAACGCGTTGAAACTGACATTCTTTACCAAAGTCATGATCAAAAATTTCATTTGCGTCACAGAGAATTTCTTGATTTTCCACCACACTATTGTGATCTTATTGTTTCGCTCCTCTCACTACAATTGACCAATGATACCCCTGGTGTTTTGAAACAAATAAAAAATATTCTTAAACCAGACGGCTTATTCCTTGCTGTTATGACCGGAGCTGGAACATTAAGAGAATTGCGAGAAAGTTTGCTACAAGCTGAACTTGAAATTTATGGAGGAGTTAGCCCAAGAATTTATCCTTTTGCTGATATTCGTGATGTAGGAGCTATTTTGCAACGCGTTGGTTTTGCTATGCCCGTAGTGGATGTCGAAAATATCATCATACGCTACAATACAATGTTTGATCTCATGCATGAACTTAAAGCTATGGGGATGCAAAATGCGTTAATTAACCGCTCACAACACCCTGTATCTAAACGCTTTTTTCTTCGCGCTGCTGAAATCTACTCACAACAATTTAGTGACCCAGATGGTCGCATTCGTGCACATTTTTCTTTTATATGGTTATCCGGCTGGGCCCCTGACCAAAATCAACAAAAACCCTTACGCCCTGGTTCAGCACAAATATCTCTTGTTGATGTTTTAGAAAAACAATCAAAACAACAATGAAAAAACCGCAAATTTTATAGGAAAATCATTTTTCAAAAATGCTCTTATCCGTTGTGCGTAATATTTGACTTGTCATAGCTCCAGCTAACATTGAACCATTAACGTTAAGAGCTGTACGCCCCATATCAATTAAAGGTTCAACAGAAATAAGTACGGCTACCAAAGCAATAGGGAGCCCCATAATTGGTAAAACAATTAATGCAGCAAAAATAGCACCACCACCAATACCCGCAACTCCAATAGAACTCAAAGTTACTACCCCAACAAGAGTAGCAATCCAGATAGGATCGAGCGGATTAATACCAACAGATGGCGCTATCATGGTTGCAAGCATAGCTGGGTAAAGACCTGCACAACCATTTTGGCCAATCGTTGCACCAAAAGAAGCCGCAAAACTTGCAATTGATTGCGGTACACCAATCCATTGTGTTTG